>JAUWMM010000056.1 GCA_030613145.1 Desulfobacterales bacterium
TCAACTTGCTGCAAAGTGAAGTCAATATCCTCATCTGTATGGGCGGCAGAGAGATACCAGTTCCCCCGGAAAATAAGCCGCACTCCAAAATCGATCAGTCGTTTCTGGAAATAGTTGTAACTCTTGCCGTCATTGTCCATCAGGTCTCGGTACTCGAAGAGCTTCTTCCTCTGTGTAAAATGAACATGGAATGCCGTTTCCCTGCCGCTTACAAGAACAGATAAATCATGTTTGCGTGCTGAGGCTCGAATCCCTTCCATAAGTCTAGTCCCTCTTAAGATCATATCTTTGTGCAACTGGCCGTCGTTTTCGCGAAGACAATGCAGAGTCTCCCTTGCCGCGGCCATCCCGACCACGTTTCCGTTGAAAGTGCCTGCATGCATAACCTCACCCTTCGCGATCAGCCGCATGATCTCATCCCGACCCACCAAGGCAGAGACGGGGAACCCAGCAGCCAAGGCCTTACCCAATGTGGTCAGATCTGGCGTAACACCCAGCAGGGTTTGGACGCCACCCGGATGGAAACGGAAACCGGTGATGACTTCGTCAAAAATGAGCAGGACTCCAAATCGGTCACACATTCCTCGAACTTCTTCCAAATAACCAGGTCTAGGCCAAATACCGCCATTATTGCACATTGCCGGTTCCATGAGGACGCAGGCGACCTCGTCACCATGACTTTTTAGGATTAACTCCAGAATATCAGCGTCGTTCCATGGCAAAACGATGGTCTCTTCGGCCACGCATTTTGACTGTCCTTTTGACTGCAAAATGGAAGGCGGCCGAGACCGATCTCCCAGCTGGTCAGGCAGGACCCAAGTGCTTATATAAACATTGTCCGCCCAACCATGATAATGTCCCTCGAACTTTATGATCTTACTTCGGCCGGTAAAGCCTTTGGCCAAACGAATGGCCAACTGAACAACGTCGGTACCCGACAGCGCAAATCGCACCTTTTCTGCACAGTCAATGACCTGTACCAAAATCTCGGCCACCTCAGCTTCAAGTTCGTGCTGACCGGCGTAAATCTGTCCCAGATCCATAGCCGCGTGGGCAGCCTCCAGCACTCGTCTTGGAGAATGACCCAAGATGAGTGGACCCAAGCCAAGCATATAGTCAATGTATACGTTGCCGTCCACATCGGACATCTTAGCCCCTTCGGCACGGGAAAAGGCCAGGGGCACCGGTTTCTCTAAAGACCGTAAATGTGAAGAGACCCCAGCAGGCATTACTTCTTGGGCCCTTTTGTAGAGTTCGATTGATTTCTGGTAGCTACGATTCATCTTAGTTTCTCCTCAGTGGCCCAGAAAAGCGCCGAATATGCTGAACAGGGCAATTCCACCTTGCAGCCTCCAGCCCGCTTGAACAATCATTGAAAACGAGGGGTTAAACTGTTTCAATGATGGAAGTACAGTCCTGGAAGTAGTTTGGGGAAATCATATTCTACATCAGTATCGTTCCAGAGTTTCGCTGCCGCTTGGTGGATCGTAATCCCTGGAACCACCACGGCACTCTGACCTCGCCCCGGAGGAGCCCCATAACACCGCCAGGGAAGAAAAGACACACAATCATTACAACAATTGAATAGACAATAAGATGCCCGTAGGCAGACCATGTGGAGCGAGCGATTTCTCCAAGGGTATATATAAAGACTGCTCCCACAATAGGCCCCAGAAAAGTGCCCAGGCCCCCGAAAATGGCCATTACGAGCATTGCCTCGCTAATAACTATGTTAAAAACGTCAGAAGCCTCTATATAAACTACATAGTGGGCATAAAAGGCTCCCATAAGTCCTGGAAAAAACGAACTAATAATAAAAGCATACATGAGATAACGGTTGATATGAATCCCACACATCCGAGCGGCATCCTCGTTTTCCCGCAAGGCGACAAATCCTGCTCCAAGGCGCGACCTGATAATCCATTGAAATGCGGCAAGCGATGTCAATGTCAAACCGAGCATAGTATAGTAGAATAGGCATATATTGTTTGTAATGATTGGCAGACTCATGCCACGTGACGACTTTAGCCAAAAATCCTCATTGTAGAAGTACACATAGAGGATTTCAGCTAATCCCAGCATGCCAAGAGCAAAATACCCCCCCCTGAGCCTGATGAAAGGATAGCCGATAATTCCGGCAAATAGTGCAGCGAATAACGCACCTGCCAATAGAGTGAATGGGAAGGCAATCAGCCCATGGACAGACAGGAAGGCCGCAGTATATGCCCCTAGGCCGTAAAAGGCTACTTGCCCAAAAGAGATAAGGCCAACATATCCGCCAAGAAGGTTCCAGCTACTCGCCATAACAACAAAGCTACCCACCAAAATCATCGAATGCAGCATGTATCCCGGCAACATTAGGGGAGCAGCCACAAGCACAGCTAGCACGGCTCCCATGAGAGCTAATTTTGCTTTTTTACTCATGTCTAGACTGATGCCTTCCCGAACAGCCCCGAAGGCCTGAATAAAAGCACTAACAACAAAATAGAAAACCCTATGATTGGTTTATAGATACCAGGCATGAAAAGGGTCCCCACCGCCTCAATAATTCCCACTAGGATCCCACCGACAGCGGCCCCCCAAAGGCTTCCCATACCACCTAATATAACGATAGTAAATGCTTTAAGGGTTTGTATTCCTCCCATACCAGGATGAAACACCTGAGAGGTAATCATAAGGGAGCCGGTCACAGAGGTCAGGGCCGAGCCAAGGCCAAAAGCAAGGCTAGAGACCAAACGTGTGTCGATGCCCATCAGTTGAGCAGCCTCCTCATCTTGGGCGCATACGCTCATGCACTTACCTATCCAGGTGCGCTTCATAAATAAGTGTACCAGGACAAAAAATATACCTGCCATCACCAGAACGGCCATATCCTGAAGGTTGAGAATCACATCGGCGTCCATAAAATCCAGGCTCCATAGAGAGTATACCGTGACCACAGAACGCAGCTCTGACTTAAAAAAGATGAACATAAGCCCAACTATAAAAATGGACAATGCATAGGTCATCACTAGCACAAAAGAATGGTCGTGCCGCACCGGATCAAGGAGGTAGCGCTGGATAATTTGTCCAAAAACAAACACAAGCCCAAATGTTAATAGTATTGAGAGGAAGGGGTCTACATGCAGAGCATGAAATAGCCAGTAGGTCAGATAGGCTCCAATAAGCAGGAATTCACCATGGGCAAAATTAATTATGTGCATCACCCCAAAAATTATTGCGAGACCGAGGGCCATTATTGCGTAAACGCCCCCTTGAAAAATTCCCGTAGATAGAGTCTGAATGAAACCGGCCAATGTTGGCATCTTTCGTCCTTCAAAGGAGTGGGGGGAGTATTTAATCTCCGCCCACTCCTGATATGGTATGTTCAATCATTAACGGAATGGATAGATAACCGGAGCCTGCGCTACTTCCGGTGGCCACACGCCAACTGTTTTACCCTTCTGGTTTTGGCTGATATAGGTGCCACCGTAACCAGCATTCCAGCCTTCAGGGGCAAATTTAACATGGCACCAGGCTATATCCATGTCTAGACCAGCAATAGCGTTGCGGACTTTCACTGGATCAAGGCTTTGGGCCTTTTCGACCGCAGCCTTCAAGACCTGTGCCACTCCGTAAGCCCAGGCATGGCTGTAGATGGGATCTTTCCCGAACTTGGCCTTGAAGGCCTTAACAAACTCAGGATAGCCACCTCTCTGCCATGATGGAGATAGAGGGTATGCAGAGCAGTATTTGTAACCGATTGGACCGAGTTCCTTCCACTCTGGCAGGTCTGGTCCGGTGCCCAGGAATATGGTCTTGAACTTCATTTTGAGTTTGGCGATGCCCCTTGCTAAGATTATACTGTCGTTGTAATAGGATACGGCACACAATATTTCAGCCCCTTTGCCTTTGATTTTCTGAAGCATAGGGGTGAAATCTCCTGTTTTGGCATCATACATACCCTGATGGACGACATCCAAGCCGACCTCTTTAGCCCTCTTCACACACCGGTCTACGGCGTCTCGACCGTATGCCCCACTCACGCCTATGATGGCGATTTTGTTGGGCTTGGCTTCGCCTTTGGGGCCCCATTTTTCGAAATTATTAACCATATCGATAAACGGCACCGAATAGGACCCGCCAAAGTAACTACTAGCACAGATGCCAAAGTGGTAAGTGTAGCCCTTGTTGTAAAGAGACTCACCTGCCGCATACGAGCTAACTATCGGCACCTTATGTTTTTCTGCAACGCTTGCTGCCGCGGCAGTTACCGAAGAACCCAAGGGCCCAAACAGAGCAATGGCCTTTTCTTTGGTCACCAGCTTTTCGTAGATTGTAATGGCCGTAGCAGGATCAGTCTGATCGTCCTGCATAACAAGTTTGACCTTTTTCCCCAACAAGCCTCCAGATTTGTTGATCATGTCTACACCAAGGGTGTAGCCATCTCTAAAGTAAGGAGCTTCGCTCGATAAGCCGCCGGTGAATGGAAGAGAGCATCCAATGACCAACTCTTCTTCAGCCACGGCCGTTTGGTTAAGTGAAACTAGCCCACAAACCACAAAAACAGATAGTAAAGTCCACATGATTAAACTTTTTCTCATAATTTTCCTCCTTTCCTTTCTGGAACATTGTTATTAAAAGACCTCTTTCCTACGCGAGGTCGCCTCGGCATATCACCCGTGAGTCCAGCTAGGCTGGCCCATAAGCCTTATCTTATAAACAAAGGCATCAGGTCAGTTGACCCAAAAAGTCCTGACACTTTCTGTCTATTCAACTCGACAGCGCGGGCTAAATAACCCACGGCCGGGCCAGCAGTGTTAGCGAACATGCTGGTTTCATCCCCAAGGGTCAAGGTATGTGATGCCTGGCGCTCATCGAAAGTGCGCCCCATCACCGTAACGGTGGTGCTCTCCGGTTTGATATCGCGCTTGGTATCTATGCGCCCTCCTACCTCAACCTTCTCCCTCGAGGTCACGCCAGCCCATTCTATAAGTACGTCGTCTCCATGAGAGAGGCCAGAGACCTCCAGTATACCATTCTGTTCTTCGAGAATCGCGTGAATATCGTCGCGAGTGAGAGCCTCGGCCCGGTCAACACCCATCCCTCTAAAGCCGGCAAGAATTTCCCGTAAGGAGGCTTCGTCCCGATCTAAATAATTTGTAATGCCTACCCCAAAACGAATTTTAATACCGTCAACTTCTAAAAACGAGTGGGAGATCAGGGACGCAGCTGCAGTCAATAATCCAGGCGTACAGCCGCAGCCGGTGATATAAGTCAAACCGGCATTGCGGATCTCCTGCCTCAGCCGGGATAAGTGTTCCAAGGCACGGCTCTGGTCGAGCACATCCACTACGGCTCCCTTGAAACCCAACTCAATGAGACGCTGGACCTGCCGGGTCACTAGGTCGTGGGGGAGGCTGGGCACGGTTAAAATCAGGCCCTCCAAATCAGGCACATCCCTGATAAGTGCACTCAGTGGATCAGGATCTTCCAAGCCTGCCTGTGGTATATCCGCTAAACGGCCTGTGGTCTTTGCGATCCTGAGGGCCTCTGTTACGTTTACACCATCAGGGAAAACTACCAGATCCAGTTTATCGGATAGCCCCATAACTTGAAACCCAGACTTCAAGTCCATTATTGTGGCTGCTGCCATGCCGATACCACCAGTGCCAATAACAGCCGTTTTAATCAAGAGTTCCTCCATTATTGAATGACCATTTGTATATGGCAAGCGCCAGTGTCTTGGTGGCGGTTATCACGTCTTTTATCTCCACATATTCATCTACCGCATGCATCTGGGTGATCTTGCCTGGACCGAAAATCACAGTGGGAATATTGCCGTAATTGTTAATAACCCAAGGATCACACGCCCCTTCATGACCGCTCATCCTAGGAGCCCATCCAGTGACCCGTGAAAAAGATTCCTTAAGACAAACCACCAAAGGATTGTCCTCAGATACCTCCATTGACTCAGCATAGAGGCCTTTCCAGCGGAACTTCGGAGGCCTTTGCCTCATGAATGGATCCTGTGCAGCAACTCTGGCCACATACTGCTCCACGAGTTGACGCGTTTCCTCTGCCTTCATTCCGGGGAGCATTCTCACCATGCCACCGATGACAGCCTCGTCTGGCAGGACCGTGGTTTGGATTCCAGAATGAAACGAAGTAACATAAATGTTCATTGAACCAGGCGGGAAGAGGGGATGATTGTGTGTCACTCTAAGTATCGATTCAAGATCCATCATAGCCTGCACCAACCGGTACCCCTTATCGATGGGACTAACTGCGTTATCCTTCCGAGAGATAGGGGTGGGCTGGCCATAAACATGAAGAAAGAATTCAATGATCCCACTGTGGGCTCGTTGAATATCGAGATCAGAGGCTTCACAGTTAATGCATGCATCGGCAGTATGTCCCCGTAAAAGTCCAGCCAAAGATCCATTAATGCCGTTTTCCTCGTCCACTACTGTTTCCAATAGGATTCGACCTGTGGGTCTCAAATTGAGTGATTTCAAAACTTTTAGGGCCATAATCATCGCCGCCAGCCCGCCCTTCATGTCCGAAGCCCCTCTGCCGTAAACCTTGTTATTTATAATCTCGCCACCAAAAGGATCTTTACTCCAGCCTGGTCCAGGTTTGACTACATCCACATGGCCATTCAAGAGCAGCGACCGCCCGCTCCCGTTACCAGCCCAGATACCCACTACCACAGGCCTGTTTTCGAAATTGCTCTCCACTTGAGAACAAATGGGATGGCGTTTTAACTCTTCCGCATTCGGTTCCCACAAGTCAACATTCAATCCCATTTCTTCCAGAGTCCGGGCTATCTCTTTCTGAATAGGACCTTCATTTCCTGTGATCGATTCCAAGCGAATCAGCCTAACCAGAAATGCGATGACCTCATCGCCCATCTGCTCAACTTGTTTTAGGATATGTTCGTACATCTCTGACTCTTTATCTACACGCCTAAGTAGGCTTTCTTGATCTCTGGCTCAGCCAGCATTTTATAAGCGGGTCCAGACAGTACAATCCGGCCATTCTGGAGTACATAAGCCTTGTCTGCGATCTCCAGCGAGTGTCGTACGTTTTGCTCAACTATAAGAACGGTGATTCCTCTTTCACGAATACCAGCTACGATTTCAAACATTTTTTTGACAATAAGAGGTGCTAATCCCAAGGAAGGCTCGTCCAATAAAAGAAGTTTGGGGCCGTTGATAATTCCTCTGGCAATTGCCAGCATCTGTTGCTCGCCTCCTGAAAGAGTCCCTCCCAATTGGTCTAATCTACCTCGTAAAATGGGAAACATCCCAAAGCATTCTTCCATCCTTTTTTCAAGGTCGTGCTTCTTGCGTCTGGTGTAAGCACCCATTTCCAGGTTAGTGCGAACCGTGCTATTTGGGAAAATCCTTCGACCCTCAGGGGCATGGGAAATGCCTGCAGCTACAATCTCATGAGAGGCGGTACTTGTTATCTCCTTTCCTCCAAAATAAATACAGCCCCTGGATGGCCTTTGAAGTCCTGAGATAGTCCTGAGGGTTGTTGTCTTACCAGCGCCGTTCGCCCCAAGCAGTGCCACCACTTCTCCCACTCCCACCTGTAGATTCAGATCCCACAGAACTTGCATCTTGCCGTAAAATACTTCAACATGCATTACCTCAAGCATCACTATCAAAATCCTCGCCCAGATAGGCCCCAATTACCACAGGGTCATTTGCAATCTCTTGCGGACTTCCTTCGGCTATCTTGCTTCCGTAGTTGAGCACGACAATGCGCTGGCATAAGGTCATGATCACCTTCAGTACATGTTCGATAATAATGAGAGTGATCCCACGCTGGTGAATCATGCCGATTAATTCTATCATGTCCTCAACCTCGGCTGGATTCAGGCCAGCTACCGCTTCATCCAGTAGCAGCAACTGTGGTGAGGTGGCCAGCGCCCGTGCCACCTCCAGTCTTTTCCGCTGGCCCATTGTCAAACTCCCGGCTGTCTGGTTCCTTTTATCCAAGAGTCCGGTGAACGCCAGGATATCCTCGGCCTTGTGGTGCGCCTCCTTGGGCGGCAAAACCTTGGACGTACTGCCGAACATGGCTCCTATACTCACATTATCAATGACTGAAATATTGGAAAAAGGCTTGACGATTTGAAAGGTCCGGCTTACGTTCAGCGAGGCCATACGGTGGGGTGGAAAACCGGTTATATCGACATTATTCAGGAAAATCTGGCCTTGGTCGACGTTGTTGAAACCAGTAATCAAATTGAAAAGCGTTGTTTTGCCTGCGCCATTTGGTCCAATCAGGCCGACAATTTCACCGCGACGGACCGCCATATCAAAGGTCCTGATCGCCTGCAGTCCACCAAAACTTTTGGTAACCCTTTTGAGTTCCAGGATCATAAGCATACCCTATAAGGCTATCCTAGTATGGATCGTTTAGGCTGAGGCCGGTTGTTTAAGTCTGCAATTTGCCCCCGAAGCCTCTGGTACTAAGTTCTTTTTATCAGCAACATTCTAATAGATTTTAAAACAAATTTAATTTTTTCCTCGTT
>JAUWMM010000204.1 GCA_030613145.1 Desulfobacterales bacterium
GAGGACATCGCACTGCTGGAAGGAGCGGCCAATCCCTTTGAACATAAGGAATATTTAAAGGCGAGCCAACCCCCGGGAGTTTTCGGCAGCGCCATCAACAATTTCGGCGTGAAGGAGGTACTGGATGCGTGTGTCGAACTGGCTCCGGCGCCCGGTCTCCGCCCCACCACCACCCGACCGGTATCCCCGGAAGAAGCATCCTTTTCAGGCTTTGCCTTTAAAATCCAAGCCAATATGAATCCGGCCCACCGGGACCGGATCGCATTTTTCCGGATCTGCTCAGGGAAATTTACACGAGGTATGAAGGTACGTCACCACCGGCTCGGCAAAGAGATAACCCTGGCTAACGCCACTATCTTCATGGCCCAGGATCGCAACAATGTGGAGAATGCCTATCCGGGCGATATTATCGGCATCCATAATCACGGTACCATCAAGATCGGCGATACCTTCACTGACAAGGAGCAGCTCAAGTTTACCGGTATTCCCAATTTCGCGCCCGGGCATTTCCGCAGAGTGCTGCTCAAGAACCCGTTCAAGGTCAAACAGCTTAACAAGGGCCTGTTACAGATGGCCGAAGAGGGAACCGTGCAAATATTCCGACCGATTACAGGCAGCGATTATATCCTGGGGGCGGTGGGAGTGCTGCAGTTTGACGTGACCATGGCGCGGCTCAAGGCAGAATACGGTGTAGATGCGGTCTACGAAGGGGTGAATTATGCCACGGCCCGCTGGGTAAGCTGTGATGATCGCAAGAAACTCGAAGAGTTTAAGGACAAAACCGTGGCCAACCTGGCCCTGGACGCCGAGGGACATCTGTCCTTTCTGGCGGCCAGTGAGTGGCGGCTATCCCACACCATGGAGCTTTTTCCGGATATTCTCTTTCACAAGACCAGGGAATATAGTTGAGGTTAAAAAGAACAACAAACTATTTCTTTCCAAAGGAACGGTCAAAAAGGTCGGCTATTGCCTTCCGCCCATTATCTTCAAGGAATCTGGTGCCTGTGCCCGCAAAATATTTATGCCCGATTGTGGGTTTATCTATCTCGACCCAGTGATCTTTAGCCCAGGACAACCATCTATCCTTATTCTGATCAAAGACAAACAGAGGTTTATTGCAAATTTTCGCGAATTCAGCTCCCCAGCCCGTGCCTCCTTTGACGGTATTGTCATCTACTATGGCGCCCACTACAAATATTTCTTGGGCGTGATTCACTTGATACCAAATGCTTTGCAGTACCTTGCGAAACAGGGGAGTACGGGGATAACTGCGATGCATCAGCGTGGAAACGTATGTGAGACTTACATCGCCCTTCTTGAGCTCCTCATCGGTGAGGACACGCACCCCTCTGGTTCTTACAATCTGATGTCCCTCAAAGGTAAAGTTAACCTCTTGAACCCCTAACCGTTCGGCATTCGCGCCAAACTCCGCCTCAGCTCCTTTGGCTCCGCCACTAAATAAAATAGATTCTCGTTCATTCATTATTTGTATTCTCCTTTTCCGATATTGATATAAAAATATTGTCCCTATTCAATTGGTTTATCTTAGAGACCTTTGCACAAGGTGACATTTTGAGCGCTATGCAAAGGTCTCGAAAGATGGAACTCTTATCTCAGGTCCTGCCATAAAGTCAAATCAAAAAACAAAAAAAATCGCGCGTGTCAAGAAAATCAAGGAGGCGCCTATTTGGAAACCTAAAGTTTCCCTCCCATTGTTACGATATAATTATTAAGACAATATTCAAAATGGCGGGAATATGGGAGAGTATCAAACAGGTCCTACAACCTTAAATCCGAAACCCAAACAGTACATCAGTGATAATGTGCTGAAATACACGATTTGGCTGTATTCTCTGCTTATACTCATTATCCCGCTTCTTTTCATTCCAACAATTTCTTATACTGATGGTTACAGCATAAGCAATGACCGCCAATCATATGTTCTCAACAAACTGAAATCGCATGATATTGTCTTTCTGGGCACTACTCATAAAAAGCAGCCTATTCTAAAATTTTTTTCGGATCTAATTCCAAACCTGCATGATGCTGAAGTCACCCATTTAGGGTTGGAGATTTGCTCCGACCAGCAGGAAACAATTGACAAATTTCTCCAAACGGGACAGGGATTGGCGGATATTAAGCTGCACCACCCGATGGATTGCGAAGAATATAGAAACATATTCAACATCATAAGACGCATTGATCATAGCAAAAGGCCTTCTGTAATTGCCCTTGACCTTCCTAAGACAATGTACCGGGGAAAAATTAACCGTGACGAGTGGATGGCGAGTTCCATCGTCAGGATTTTTCACGAAAATCCAAACGCGAAAGTTCTTCTCGTGGTAGGCAATCTTCATGTATGGAAAAAGATAGAGTGGGAAAATACGGTTCCTAACTCTCATGGATTTATCCGCACCTATCTGAGTGAATTGATGCCCCGCCTTCGCGCTTTTTCAATCGGCCAATGTATTGATCAAGCGCCTAATGAATGTGACTTTACGAGGGAGTTTAGTCAATTGGAGGGCGCGGTAGCAATAGATTGTGATGGGAGATTCAGTGACTGGAAAATAGGCATCACGAGACTGGTAGCAGCCAAGCCCACTAAAGTATGGGAAATTTTGGACGGCGTTATCGTTTACTGAATTCTCACACCGAGACCTTTCCTTACAATTTTAATGACCAGGCTAACCCGCACAGGTGGAGTGCAGTAGAACACGTGTCAGGTTGATAGCGGAATTTTCATCATTTCTCCCTTTATCGTCTGTGTTAAAACCCCAGGCCAAAAAATAGTGCTTTACACGTTTATTCCTTTTAATATGATGTCACCTTCATTAACACCAAGGTCACCGGCTATAACATGACACTTTGCTTTTAGCAGAAAGAATATGGGACGCTTCTCATTGGAAAGCGCCTCATAATTTCCCTGCCCCTTACTTATTGTGAATTTTGAAATGTTATACAATTCCTTGAACTCTGCACTGCATGTCTTTAGAAGAGTCCCGGGCGCATCGGTCCAGGATGATACTATAGTAGCGACCTTATCAATGCCTGCCTGCACAGCGTCTTCATATGTCGCATCATTTATGATGGGTACGCCCCTGACGACATATGTCACAGGTTTCTTCATTTCCTCAATTAGAATCTTATCAAAAACAGATTCCCCGGCATTATCACCAATATATAGGACTTCTTTGGCCTTATCTAAATACTTTTTGAATTTACCGTAATCGCAGACGGCAAAATCTTTCTTAAGTGTTTCATCTATCTCTTCTTCTATATCGAAGTCCCGATTAACACCAAAGTCTATCACATTCCCGGCAATCGCAATTCGCACTGCCGTTAGGAGCCTGTCATTCGACTTTTCAACTTTCTTCTTCAGAGAAGGATATAATGTGAGGGCTTTTTCAGTGCTTTCGCTTTTAATGTGTTTGTATGGATCAAGTTGTCCTGTAATTTCCCTTACTTTTTTGTATATTAGCCTTCCAGTTTCGGGCGGAGTGCTCTCAAGGGGGATGTCTCTTAGCATCGCCCCTACTTCATCCAATAGTCTTTTTATCTTCGCTTCATCCTCTGTTGCCATTCGTCCTGCACGGAGCGCCTGGTCCAAGAAACACGGAAGGCAATCACGGTATGTTCTCATCTAAACTCACCTAATCCCATTTCTACATTATTTTCAATTATAAATATCAAAGCCTCTTCCGCACTTTCCTCTACCACGGTAGCGGTATTGTATTTGTCCTTTAAAATGGCTCCGTGTCTTCAATCACTTTCCTCCATGTGATTCGTAAAAACTATCCGCATCTTACTGTAATCTTGTACCATTTCTCCTTTAATAGCACTGTTGTATAGAAGTGCGGCAGGATGCGGCAAAGGGAGTATTTCTTTATCGCCAGCCTCCAAAACCTTGCCACAAACTCCATGAAATTCTAGTTTGGACGGCAATGCAATAGCATATTTTTCAAATACGTATCTGGTTGCATAATAACCCAACGAAGCCAACATCCTGGGATTTATAACTTCTATTTCTCGGTCTAAATACCGGCTGCAAGTTTCAATCTCCTCGGACCTTGGCTTCCTATTCCTGGGAAGCACGCATTTTATGAGATTCGTCATGTAAATCTCTTTTCTATCGATATGAATTATGCCCAGTATCTCATCGAGCACCTTGCCCGAAGGTCCGATAAACATCCTCCCTTCTCTATCCTCATTTTCGCCGGGCGCTTGGGCAATCAACATAAGCTTAGCACGTAGATTCCCTTCCCCCGAAAGAGCGTTTGTCCTGGTCTCAGCCAACTTGCACTTGTTACATCCTCTTATCTCATGGATTAAATCCTCTATGAGATCCTCAATCCCCATATGATTACCCCTCTCCCCGGAGGCCCGGCATTCTTGGGATATCTCGGCCGTGGACATCCACGTCCATAAGGCCCACTCCATGTATTACTTTAGCCGCCTCTTTAGACGAATGAGCCCGGCCTCAATGCGTGTAAAAGTAACCGTTTTTCTGTTGAATCTGTCAAGGTCGACCCCAACCCTTTTCGCCATGTCATGGACTATAGCCACTGGGCTAAGATCAGCCTTCCGCCAGTACGCCCGAAGTTAGCGCAAGAAGATGGTGACCAGGCTGCAGTTTTTCAATCCACCTAAAGCAGCTTCCGCAACGCATCGACGACGCGTTCGTTATCCTCTGGCAACGCTGTTGTTACCCGCATGAATGATTTGCCTAGCAT
>JAUWMM010000278.1 GCA_030613145.1 Desulfobacterales bacterium
TCATCGGCCCCCGCCTTGCCCTCGAACGCGATCTGAGGTTTTGAAATGGCTTCTAATGATTTGATTTCAAACAGGTAAAAAGAGCAACCAGAAAGAGTAATCAGGGCATTAACAATGGGAGGATGTATTAATGGCCAAGAAACTAACTTATGAAGAACTGGAACAACGAGTTAAAGAGTTAGACAAAGAAGCTGTTGAGCACAGGCGGATGGAAAACTCGTTCAGGGAATTCTGTGAGATAGGAAAGGCCCTCAGCATGGAACGAAAAATCGACAAGCTCCTGCCGGTGATTATGACCGGACTCTCAAAGGTGCTTGAGGCAGATCGAAGCACATTGTTTCTCGTACCATGGGATCAATTGACTCTCTGGACGAGATTCGCTGAAGGTCTGGATGGAGAAAGCATAAGCCTAGATCTGAAAATGGGCCTCGCAGGCGTATGTGCGTTAACAAAAGAGATAGTGAATATTGCAAATGCATATGAAGACCCGCGTTTCAACCGAGAAACCGATTCAGTTACAGGCTTCCGAACCGAAAGTGTATTGTGTGCGCCCCTAGTCAACAAACTGGAAGGCGTTATTGGAGTATTAGAACTCCTCAACAGTAAGACTGGAGTCTTTTCACGGGAAGACGAAGAAAAAGCCTTTAAATCAGCCGCACTCCTTGCAGATATCGATTTTAGCGATGATGCGCAAAAGGGTAGGGCAAATGCCTTGGTTGATGACATCAGGCAGGCGACCGAATGTCAGCGAGGCTGCGTTTTCTTACTCAACAAAGAAAAAGGGGAACTCCGGTCAGTCATAGGACAAGGACTTGGAGACCGAGAAATTCGTCTCAGCCTATCATTGGGAATAGCAGGCCTTGTAGCAGTTACGGGTGAGGAGCTCAACATACAAGATGCTTACGCTGATTCTCGTTTTGATAAGAGCACGGACGAAAGAACAGGGTACAGAACTAGGGATCTCTTGTGTGTACCCATTAAGAATCAATCCGGAGATATCATAGGCGTTATTGAAGCTATAAACAAGAAGAACGGAACCTTTACCGGCCGGGACCTCGATCTGTTAAAGGGGCTGTCATCCCAGGTTGCGATGTTCATCGAAAATGCCATACTTGCCAATGACTATCATGTACAGTTTATGAGCATATTAGAAGTATTGGCAGCCTCAATTGATGCCAAAGATCCTCTCACTGCAAACCATTCACAAAAGGTCAACGAATATGCAACAGGAATCGCACGTGAACTTGGTTTTAGGGAGGCTGATATCGAGATTCTGAGCGTAAGCGCCCTTCTCCACGACTACGGCAAGCTCGGCACCAATGAAAACATACTCAAGAAACCTGGCAAACTATCACCTCAGGAGTATGAGCATATCAAGCAACACGCAAAGAACACCCGAGACATTCTCAGTAGAATGTATCTTATTCGGCAATATCGCAATGTCCCACTAATCGCATCATCCCATCATGAACGCCTGGACGGATCAGGATATTTTCAAGGTCTGAGAGATCATGAGATCCATTTCATGGCCAAAATCATAGCCGTAGCGGATGTTTTTGATGCACTAACCGCAAAGAGACACTACCGTGACGCTCTATCATCGGAGGCTGCGTTTGAAATCTTAGAACAGGGTATCGGCACCCAGTTCGACGAAAACATTGTTGAGGCATTGAAGAAATACTGGGAAAAACAACGTAGTCAGCAGATTGCATCAACAGGATAGGTTTTTGGAAAAAAGGGGTTATTTTTCCCGGTCTACCACCTTGAGTAGGGTGTTTGTCTGAATCGTATCGGTCAATTTTTTTCCGTTTAGCAAGGCAATCTCATTCAGATTATTTTTTGGAACGCCTAGTGACTGCAGAGCCTCTTTCACAGTGCCGGCAGCCCTTGTGGAGCGAATGTAAAGTCGGTCGGGTTTGACATTGATCTTTCGTTGGTCGGCAATGGCTTTGAATCGGCTCATAGTGGCTTGGAAAGTGGGTCGATATTTTTTAAAAAGGGCTATAGAAGTTAAGCCATGGAACACAGATATCTTTTTGTCTTTTTGAATAAAGTGAGACATTGCGCGAATGAGACCCTGACTGGTATTGATATCGGAGATCAGGCTTTGGGCAGGCAGGCCGTTTACGGTGATGGCACCTGAAGTAATGACACGTGCTTTAGCACCGGCAACGAAGGTGTTGGCTGCCTCCTCGGGGGTTTTAGCACGTTCAATGGAAAATAGGATGACAGCGTCCTGTTTTTTGCTGACCATTTGAACCTGCGCCGGTGTGTTATTGATTTTCCAGCCGTCTGGCACAGGGAATTGAAATTTCAACCCGGGGTGATAAAACACATTGGTATCAACGTGTCCTTGACGAGGATCTTCTCCAAACACCAGACCGTCAATTTTCCGTAAATAAGTGTCTGGGTTTGTACGCAGGTTTGTCGCACCCAATTTTTGTGCCCATTCCCTGGCTTTCCTTTGAACCGATTTTATGCGATCTGGTGGGTTCGGGTGTGTGGAGAACCAGCCTTCCAAGCCACTGCGATCCGCTGATGGGTGCAACCGTTCGAGTGTTTCAAAAAAAGATGCCATGTGGGCGGCAACAAATCCTGCCCTTGTGGCGTATTCCACGCCCAGATTATCTGCTTGACGCTCATTGTCCCGACTAAAGCTCAAAGACAACATACCAACTCCAAACTGTGCCAACCCAGCATATTTTCGAAAGTTGTCAGAAAAAATCACGCCGAGCCCTAATCCGATTTGGGAGAGCTGGACTCTAGTATATTGTTGGGCCGTATGACGGGCTGTGATGTGGCCAATCTCGTGACCGACTACACAAGCCAGTTCTGCTTCATTGTTCAAATAACTCAAAATACCGCGAGTGAGGTACACATATCCGCCAGGCACAGCAAAAGCGTTAACCACCGGGCTGTCTAGTATCTTAAACTCGAAAGGGAGGTTGGGGCGATGGGATAACTTGGCCATTCCTTGACCTAGATCGTTAATATAGTTAGTAAGTTTGTGGTCGTCATATATTCCATAGGTTTGGCCGATTTGAGCATCGGTTTTATTGCCCAATTTGATTTCTTCTGCCTCGCTCAGTAACATCAATTCACGCTGGCCTGTCACTGGATTGACCGCACACGAAAGGATCAACAAGAGGAGGCCATATAATCCCAGACAAATTGTACGTTGAGTGATCTTAAGGTTTTTCATGAGGAATCTCCCGGAAAATGAACTACCCCGAGGCTTGCATCGGGGTAGTTATTGTGTGACCAGAGACGTATGAACAGATAAAAAACTACTTGACCAGTAACCTGTTTGACGAAGTTGGTGGTATGGCGGGTCGACGATTAGTTCTTATATTAGTGTTTACTGCTGAGACTTTATAAGGCGATCCATCAGAAGTTGCCGCTTCTAATTTTCAGCCAGCACAATCTGGCC
>JAUWMM010000231.1 GCA_030613145.1 Desulfobacterales bacterium
ACATTGCCCGGGACGGTTATTTTGGGGCGGGCAAAGCGCTCTTAGAGATGACCCCGGAGGAAATCATTGCTGAAATGAAGACCTCGGGCCTCCGGGGCAGGGGCGGCGCCGGTTTTCCCACGGGCGTGAAGTGGGAGTTTGCCAGCAAATCACCGGGAGATGTGAAGTACGTCCTTTGCAACGCCGACGAAGGGGACCCGGGCGCATTTATGGACAGAAGCGTGTTAGAGGCGGACCCCCATGCAGTCGTGGAGGGTATGATTATTGGCGCGAAGGCCATCGGCGCCCACGAGGGCCGCGTCTACTGCCGGGCCGAGTACCCGCTGGCCATCCGGCGCCTGGGCATGGCCATTGATCAGGCAAGGGAATACGGTCTTCTGGGAGAGGATATCTTAGGAAGCGGATTCGATTTTGACCTGGAGATCTACCAGGGCGCAGGCGCCTTTGTGTGCGGGGAGGAGACCGCTCTCATGCGGTCCATCGAGGGGCAGCGCGGCATGCCGCGCCCCAGACCGCCCTTTCCCGCCCAAGAAGGGCTCTGGAAGCGGCCGACGATCCTCAACAACGTGGAGTCCTATGCCAATGTGGCGCAGATCATCCAGAACGGCGGAGCCTGGTACGCCGGCATCGGAACGGAGACGAGCAAGGGAACAAAGGTGTTCGCGCTGACCGGAGACGTGAGGAATATCGGCCTGGTTGAGGTGCCCATGGGCACCTCCCTTAGGAGCATCATTTTCGACGTGGGCGGTGGCATTCCCGGCAAGAAGCGGAAATTCAAGGCGGTACAGTTAGGTGGGCCTTCGGGCGGGTGCGTGCCGGAGGAATTCATCGATACGCCCGTGGATTTCGAATCCATTGCCAAGGTAGGCGCCATAATGGGGTCGGGGGGCATGATCGTCATGGACGACCAGACCTGCATGGTGGACATGGCCCGGTTTTTTCTGGACTTCATTCAGGACGAATCCTGCGGCAAGTGCACGCCCTGCCGTGAGGGCACCAAACGTATGCTCGAAATCTTAGAAAAAATCACCAAAGGCGACGGTGAACCCGAAGACATTACCATGTTAGAGGAACTGAGCGAAATGATCAAAGATGGGGCCCTGTGCGGCCTGGGACAGACCGGCCCCAACCCGGTGCTCTCCACCCTACAGTACTTCAGGAATGAGTATCAGGCCCACATCATTGACAAGACCTGTCCCGCCAAACGCTGCCCGGAACTTCTCAAATTCGAGGTGGATGAGGAAGAATGCATCAAGTGTGGGATCTGCTTCAAAAAATGCCCGGCAGACGCCATCACGTGGCAAAAAAAGGAACCGGCCGTTATCGACAAGACCAAGTGCATCAAATGCATGACCTGTATCAGCAATTGTTCCGCGGACGCGATTTATTGACCCCCCGGCAACCGGACATGCATTGCTGCGGGCATGGATCCTGAAGGTTTTTTCGGGCAGGCGTGATTTTTATCGCCTGCCCGATTTTTTCTCTTGACTCGCCCTTAAAATTCTCCGGCTCATGACCGGGGATGACTTTGATGTTACCCGGGTGGCCGAAGAGGTAAGACAGGATCAGGTCATAAGCGCTCTTACGCTGAAAATGTGCAATTCGGCGATATTCGCCCGTAAAAGAAGAATTGATTCACTGGTTGCCGTCATCAGATACCATCACTACCCTGAAGCAGAGACGGATTATTCACAACTGACGCACATTGTCTACCTTGCCGACCTGCTGATGTCGCGATTTCATACCGGCCTTGAGCTTGAAAGGATCAATACCGGATCACTCATCACGCGGCTGGAAAAACTCAACCTGCCGCCGTCAAGATTTCAGGATATCGTTGATCTTGTCCCCAGCAACGTTTTTGAAACGGCTGACGAGCCGGAACTGTCAGGATGATGAGGTAACGGGGCTAAAAAACCTTTAAACTACCATATATTGTGCCGTTTTTTTCCTTGACTCACAAGGGCAATTTTTCTATATTCATTCAGCGAAAGAGCAAGGGTTCAGAGACCACACCTTCGGGCTGGCAGCCCGGAAGACCGACTCTTAAACCGGGCTTCGGCCTCGTTAGCAAGGTCTGGAAGAAATGGAAAGTCGAAAACGCTTTTTAGTTTGTGAAAGCCGTTCTGCCCGGATGTCAAAGTCCTTTTGAGGAGGGGAAAACGATTACTGAAAAAAAGATAAAATGTCCGGATTGTTTTGAGTGCTAAATGCGCAGCAGGAGCCGCTGCTGTCTCTGTCACAAAGGCGATCACGGCAGCGGAGCCTCTGAACTGGTGTCAGGGTTTACTCACGGCCAATATCTTGAGTGGAAGAAGAAAAATGCGGGTGCAAGGACTTTGAGGTGTATAAAGGAGGATTAACAATGAAAAAGGTGATCCTGTTTGCCCTGCTGATGCTGTTTCTTTTTGCTCAGTCCGGCATCGGAGCGAATGTTCTGATCAGCGAAGACACACAGACATGCATTGATTGCCACGCCTCTGTGCACCCCGGCATTGTGGCGGACTGGAAGAAAAGCCTTCATGCCGGACGGACTCCGGCACAAGGGCTTAAAAGAGATAGGCTTAAAAGAAGGGTTTCTTCTAAAAAAGTACCTGAGACACTCGCTCATAACGTTGTCGGATGTGCTGAGTGCCACACAATGAACGCGGACAAACACAAGGATAGCTTTGAACACAATGGTTACGATATTCATATTGTTGTAAGCCCCGAAGACTGTGCCACGTGTCATCCCGCTGAGGTGAGACAATACGGAAAAAACCTCATGTCTCATGCCCACGGGAATCTTCAGAACAACCCTGTTTTCCGATCTCTTGCCGACTCCACGAACGGAGTCCAATCGTTTAACAATATGAAACTTTCATACAAGGCCCCTGATGCTTACACTAATGCCGATTCCTGCTTGTTTTGTCACGGGACGGTCATTGATATAAAGGGAACGGAAACCAGGGACACGGTTGAAGGAGAGATGAGCTTTCCCATTCTTTCGGGCTGGCCCAACCAGGGCGTTGGCCGGATCAATCCTGACGGGTCCAGGGGGTCGTGTAGCGCCTGCCACACACGGCACGGGTTTTCCATTGAAATGGCGAGAAAACCGCATACGTGCGCCGAATGCCATAAGGGTCCTGATGTGCCCGCATATGGCGTTTACTCAGCCAGCAAACACGGGGGGCTTTATTCTGCGCTTGGCGAGGAATGGAATTTTGACTCCGTTCCCTGGGTCGTGGGAAAAGATTTTTCAGCACCAACCTGCGCTACCTGTCACATCAGCCTTTTAGTCACAGAAGATGGAGAGGTATTGGCGGAAAGGACCCACCAGATGAATGACCGGATCCCTTGGAGGATCTTCGGGCTTATTTACGCCCACCCGCACCCGAAATCTCCCGACACCACTACTATTAAGAACAGGGCCGGATTATCTTTGCCGACCGAACTAACCGGGGAGCCCGTGACCGAATATCTGATTGGTGAAAAGGAACAGGAGAAACGGCAAAAGAGGATGCAAAAGATTTGTCTTTCCTGCCACAGCCAGGGGTGGGTAGACGGACACTTTGCCCGCCTTCAAAATACCATCACCAATACCAATGAGATGACCCTGACCGCTACAAAGATCCTTCTAACCGCTTGGGAGAAGGGATTTGCCAAAGGGCTCGCCCGGAAAGACAGCATCTTTAATGAAGCCATCGAGAAAAAGTGGGTGGAACAGTGGCTCTTCTATGCGAATTCAACCCGGTTTGCATCGGCCATGGCAGGTGCCGACTATGGTGTCTTTGCTAACGGTCGATGGTACCTGTCCAAAAATGTCCAGGAGATGCTTGACTGGCTAAAAATCAGGCTTGCGGTCACTGGAGGACAAAAAGAAAGGGATAGCCAGGGGAATCATTAATGAAGCAATGTCAGGTTATGATACCATAAGTGTTAGGAAAAAGGGGGTTGGCGTATGTCTAATTATTTGATTATAGGGAATGGGGTCGGGGGGACAACCGCTGCAGAAAATATCCGCAAGATAGACAAAGAAGTGAATATTACGATAGTGACCGGCGAGGATCTCCCCTTTTATTACAGGATAAGGTTAAACGAATACATCTCAGGAGAGATAGAGGAAGATGATTTAGTTGCCAAGAAAGAAGAATGGTATAGGAATCAGAATATCAATCTTGAGCTCATGACTCGAATAGTAAGGGCGGAACATCAGGAAAAAGTCATCATTACGGAAAACAACCGGACACTCTCTTATGATC
>JAUWMM010000280.1 GCA_030613145.1 Desulfobacterales bacterium
TTGCTACACCAAAAACTATAGGCACAAAGATGGATGCCACTTTGTCCGCCACCCGCTGAATGGGGGCCTTGGACCCCTGAGCCTCTTCGACCAGCCTGATGATCTGTGCAAGCGCTGTTTCGGCCCCTACTTTGGTTGCCCTGAAGGTAAAGCTCCCGCTCTTGTTCAGGGTGGCTGCAAAGACCTCGCTTCCAGCCTCTTTGGCCACAGGGATGCTTTCTCCGGTGAGCATCGATTCATCGAGTGAAGATGACCCTGATACAATTACCCCGTCGGTGGGGATCTTCTCCCCCGGCCGCACCAGGATGAGGTCTCCTTTGATCACGGCCTCGATAGGGATGTCGACCTCCTTGCCATCCCGAATCAAACGCGCAGTCTTTGGCTTGAGCCCCATGAGCCGTTTAATGGCCATGGAGGTCTTTCCTTTGGCTGTGGCCTCTAACAGACGCCCCAACAAGATGAGAGTTATTATCATGGCTGCACCATCGAAATAGATGTGCAACGCAACGCCTGCACCTGCAAAAAGTTGCGGAGTAAAGGTGGCCAAGGCAGAATAAAGATAGGCCGAAAGGGCTCCCACAGCTACGAGGGTGTTCATATCGGTTGTTTTCTGCATGGCGGCCTTGATGGCCCCGGAAAAAAACCGGCTTCCAACCCAGAAGACTACAGGGGTGGTGAGAACAAAAAGGCAATAGAGCATGACCTGCCTTGGAATGGACCGAAGCAATGGGAACCAGCTTTGCATAGAGCCCGCAAAAATGATCACGCTCAAGACCACACCAACAATAAACTTTATCTTTAACTCTTTTATCTCTTTTTTTCGCGCTGTTTCAACAGGGTCATCAAGGGTTACGTCTGCAACGCCCAGGAATTCATATCCTGCCTCAGAAATGACTTTCTTCACCTCTTCCACACCAACCCACTCCGGGTGGTGGATGATTGTAGCCCTTCCTGTAGCAAAGTTGACCGCAGCGTCACTGACCCCGCCGAGTGTTTTTAAAGCTGATTCCACGCGCCGGACACATGCCGCACATGTCATGCCGCCGACTGAGATCGTTGTCTTGTCGAGACCGGCCCCGGTTGATTTTTCTATGCCTACCACTTCATAGCCCAGTTCCTTCACCTTTTCGGGAATGCTTTCAAGGTCAAGGATAGAAGGATCATACTCCACCGTAGCCTTCTCGGTGGCAATATTGACAACGGCCTTGTGCACACCATCAAGGTCTTTCAGACCTTGCTCCACACGCCGAACACATGCTGCGCAGGTCATACCATGAATATTCAGTGTGGCCTTTTCAGACAACTTCGTATCCTGCCTTCTTGATCCGTTCCCTGACGATGTTCATGTCAACGGGCTTTGCTTCTTCAAATATGGCTTCACCTTTTTGCAGGTCCACCTTGACATCTTTGATCCCTTCGATCTCATTCAGTGCCTTGTTGACCGCCATAACGCAGTGATTGCAGGTCATTCCTTTTATTTTAATCGTTGCCATAAGATTCCCCCTTTCTCATTGTACCTTGATTGTATGGCAATTTACTTGACTATTATCTGGCCGAAAGGCCTTGATTCCTAAACACGAAATCCGAAACACGAAATCCGAAACAAATACTAAATTCAAATGTTCAAATTCTCAAAACGTTATTTACTGTTTGTCCTAAACTTTGGCAATTTGTATCTGTTTAAGGTTTTGGATTTTGCATTTTGGTCATTTGACATTGTTTCGGATTTCGTGCTTCGAATTTCGGATTTTCATAGTTACGTCATTGTGGCTCACGTATAATTCTCTCACATATCACTGACCGGGTACCTATCCCTAATAAGGAGTTCTCTCCGCCGGCCTCCTTTCCGGGACATAGGCATGGGGGACCTTCTCTTCATTCCAGGCCTTTGAAACGTACAGATTGCAATAGCAACTGCCGTAATCTTCCACGTCAGGGGCTCTATACGCACAGGGGCATATGATGTCTTTGTCCAGTTCACGGTCCCCGGCTGCGAGCCTGCACGGGCAGGACATATAGCCGTAACGTTTCTTATTGACAATGAGGGCTTCAAGGAGTTCAAAGATCCTCTCTTTATCCTTGTTAAAGTAATAACCTTTTGGTTCTTGAACCTTCTTCAACATATCATACAGTGCTTCTGCCTCGCTCATAAGCCCAAAGCCTCCTTGATCTCGTCTTCCCTGTATCCTATAATGACCTTGTCTCCGATGATTATGGTAGGAAACGTACACCGTGGATTCCATTTCTTTACATCTTCAAGAATTGCTGCCCTTTCTTCCACATCTAACAAGTCAACATCAGTGGCTTCATATTTTACTTTGCAGTCGCTTAGAAACTTTTTGGTGGATTTACAATGGCTACAGGTGCTAAGGGTATACATCTTGACGGGCTGTCGCATAACTCATCTCCTTTTATGTTTTACCGGGGTTGGGACCTGAGCTGATAACCTTCAGCTAAATATTGCATAGAAAATAACTGTTCATATGAAACTGTCAATTATCATACCTGCATTGAACGAAGCCGATATACTGGGAAACACTCTTCAAAGCCTTAAGAACCAAGCTGCCGAGATTATTGTGGTGGACGGCGGCAGCAATGACGATACCGTGGAGGTAGCCCGAAAATTTTCCTCCCATGTTCTTATCTCACGCACAGGTCGAGGCATTCAACAGCATACAGGCGCAAATCAAGCGCGTGGTGACGTCTTGCTTTTTCTCCATGCGGACACTATACTTCCCCTTGGGTATCAGCATATGATCGATCATGCTGTGGCCCATCCGGGCGTTGTTTTTGGCGCTTTCCGTTTGAGGATCCACCCGCCCAAACCTTCGCTGGATCTTATTGCCTTTATGGCCAACTTTCGATCGCGCATCCTGAAAGTGCCATATGGAGACCAAGCTATCTTTGTTCGGCGATCAGCCTACTTTCGGGTAGGCGGATTTCAAGATTGGCCCATCATGGAAGATGTGGACCTTGTTCGCCGGTTGAACCGCGCCGGAGGCTTCAAGCTGGCCCAAGGCTTTGTACAGACATCGGCCCGACGCTGGCAAAGGGAAAACTTAGTTCATACCACGCTTAGAAACTGGTCGCTCATAATTCGATATTGTCTAAGAGTCTCTCCGCATACCCTGGCTCGCCATTATCCTGACAGGCGATGAAGGTCAAGGGGCGCCTGTTACTAATGGGAGCAGAAAATAGATTGCATGTATTCATGCGCTTGTCTGACTCTAAAAGACCGAACATTCACCGCCCGTTCGTTTCACTCACTTGAGTCTCAGAGTGCGCTGAGAAATCCGTTTTTTCATTTGCCGGGAGATGGCGGCAAATGAAAACCAGCAGTCCCGCCTTTTGGCGGGATGTAAATTGCCCGCAGGGCTGAGCTTTTTTTCCTGATCGTCATCTCCCGATCAGGAAAA
>JAUWMM010000286.1 GCA_030613145.1 Desulfobacterales bacterium
AGCCACTTCCTCGCAGTGACTAAAAAAAGAACCGTCCCCTCTAATTTCTAATAAAAAGTTGCTTTTGAACCAACGTGCCCCTTTTTCACACAACTCTCTCTTCTAATCAGATAGCACTGTCTCTATTTATCGAGGAAGTTATAATTTCATGAGCGTTATATATGTTGCGCTTGCCTGCGCCGCGATCGATGTGAAATCCGCCCAAGCCAGCCTGTCGATACAGATCAATATCTTTCAGAACCGATGTCTTGTACTGCCACACCAAAATCCTGAATTGGTTCCATTCAGGTCTCGTCGGAATGGGGTGTACGTTGGGTAAGGGGCCGAACCTTTGGATCTCTGCAAACGCGAAAAGAGACCCGGTCAAAAGTATTCCCAAGCCAAGTAGGATGAGCAGACAATGTTTCAACGTCCAGCTTATTGACATGTCAGTTCTGGATCGAGCGAACCAAGTTTCTCGCGCCATGTGCCTTAAGGGGAAGGACTTGAGCCTGCGGCATCTTTTTTGAGTTTTGGTCGGCTATTCTTGAAGAGGGAGTAAAGGGGATCTCCTATCAAAACCATCTTCCAAGACAAAAAGGGTAGGCCGACGGCATAACACTCAACCAGGGTGAGCCTACCCTGAATCAGAAGTCCAAAGAAAACTTCCGGCACGAGCCTTGATCTGTCTTTCTCAACGCGTCGATCTGCTTTCTGAGTTTGGCCAGTTCCGCTTCCAAGGTCTTTGCTTTCTCCTTTTTCTCCGCTTTAGCCTTTTCTATTTGGTTTTGCAATCCAGCTTTCTCGGTTTGCAATTGCTTCAGTCGTGCCTTTTCCTCAAATGTCAGCTTCGGTTGAGCCACTCGAAGAGGCAGGCCATACATGAGAACCAGGCATCGGACTAACATGAAAGGGTCTTTGTCCTTAAGATGCCTTCTGACCCGAGGAACCACCTTGTTTTCATAATCTTCGCGGCTGCACCATTCCTTATCAGTGACCCAGAGCTGTAGTAGATTCTCTTCGGGAATTCCTCGCTTTTTCATGTAGTATTTGGCCAGCCCTACACTGCGCGCCGCATTCTTGTTGGCCAGGACCAGGATCTCATGTGGCTCAAGGGCCCAGGCCGAATGGCAACTCAGGAACAGTGCTCCTATGCCTATGACCAATAGACGCTTTGAACAATCAAGGGCGAACTTGAACAATCTTAGCCTCAATTTTTCCTGGTGTCCCCGCTTTATTGAAAACTTATGGAACTCGATAGAGCAGTAATTCCCTGGCAGACCAGATATGGTCGGTAATTTGAGCGGCAACGGCAGGTGTTCTTTGGCGCCATTTTCTATGGCCGTCAAGGACTTTCTGCCGAAGGCCCAAATGGGTTTTGACAAGATGATAATAACCAGAGGCCAAGTAGAGTTGGGATTCTAGCTTACAGAGTTCCTTGGAGAATCCATTTCCTTTTCGTGCCAGTCGTCGAGAACTCTGTCGCATAGTTAAGTTATTACGTTCAACGAAAGAAGTGTTGATGCTTTTACTGGTAGGAGAGGCTGAGAGGAGCTTGCTCACCTGTTTTGGATCACCAAAGATGATAGCTGTTTCTACAGACACAACGCGTCCTTTCTCACGTTTCTTTACGACCTGAGCATACCGCAGTTGTGGAGGCGGCATGAGTTTTGGTTTTGTTGGTCGACCTCTTTTACCGCTTTCTCGGGGCACCTCCCGAACAATACCATAGGTCTCCAGAAGTGCCCGCTCATAGTGGCGTAGTTCATCACTGGTAAAGAAAGGAATGGTGTCATCAGTAACTTCATCAAGCTTAGCCACCAACTTCTTAGCGTTTTTCATTGTTCTTTTTCCAACAACAAACACGGGCAACAATTTATTGATCGGATCAAAAGCACACCAGACCCAAGCGTCTCCATATTGAGCAAGGATCTTCTCCAGGGCAGTCAAATTTTTCTCTTTTTTTTAACGAAACTCCACAGTTCATCAAGCTGGCATTCCTCAAGGTGAAGGTCTACCATGAGATGTTCTAAAACCTTACGGCAATGAGTACTGGCACGGTCAAAGATCCGATAAACGGTATCCTTATCCAAACTCATGATCCGGGCAGTTGCTCGAATACTGTTGCCCTCTGCCAAGCAACGAATCACTTTGGTGATCGTGTCTTCGTCGGTATGCAAACCGAAGAAGACCGTATTACGTCTTTCAGAAAATCTGCTCTTACAAATACGGCAACGCAGCAGCTTAGTCTTACTGGGACCGTAGATTTCATAGCAGACAATGTTACCTTGTCCCTTTTTCCCGAAATCAGGACATGCTTTGTTGGGACAAAAAATATCTGACAGCTCCATAGTGTATTCCTTTCCCGGTGAATAGTAATATCCACCTTTGAAGGATACTATGGAAGCTGTCTTACGTCAAACCAAAATTACAATAAAATGGGGACATCAGGGGATTTTACATCCGGCCACTGTTTCAGCTTTCTTCCTAAAACAACTACATACGAACGGAGGTGACATGAGCCTCAAAGCGTGCCTTCTACGCTCCTAGCCGGGTGCTGTCTGCCCTGTCGGGAGCATAATGGTTCTGGTTGACCTAAAAACATCAACCACATCTAAAGAAAGGGGGAGCCATGCGAAAGTCAGCTATATTAATAATGGCTGCAGTAATGGTGTGTTTTTCAATCGCGGCCGTCGACTCTTGCAATGCCTCAGCCAATGAGTGCAAGAAGCTCCTGGCCTCTGACGGTGGTGCAGGTCATTGGTTCGGTAGCGACATTAGTATCTCTGGCGACATAGGGGTTGTAGGGGCACATTTGAACGGGCAAGGCGCGGCATACGTTTTTCAACGGGACCACGGGGGGCCGAACAACTGGGGTGAAGTGAAAAAACTAACGCCATCAAACGGTTCGGATGACCATTTCGGATGGGCAATTGGTTTAGCTGGTTCGGGCGACACGATTGTTGTTGGAGCTCGCCTTTCCCATACGAATGCCGGTACGGGTGCCGCCTACGTCTTTGAACGGAATCAGGGCGGGGCAGACAACTGGGGCGAGGTGGCCAGATTGACGGCCAGTGATGCACAGACAGGTGATAGGTTTGGCTATGCCGTAGCAATTTGGGGAGACACGATCGTGGTCACAGCTCGTGGCGACAATAGCGACACGGGCGCTGCGTATGTCTTCGAAAAGAATGCGGTTTCGCCTCCGCGTTGGGTCTCCGGAAGTGACAACTGGACCCCGCCGAAGATCACAGCATCGGACTGCGGTCCGGGTGACAAGTTTGGCGAAGATGTTAGCCTTGATATGGACACTGTTGTGATCGGGGCGGCCGCGTACAGCGGTTGGCAAGGTGCGGCTTATGTCTTCTACCGAAACCAGG
>JAUWMM010000199.1 GCA_030613145.1 Desulfobacterales bacterium
TAGTTAATCATGGTGGCACCCATGGTTCCGCCCACCACAATCATCAAGGCGGGGAGATTAATAAAAAGCTTGATTCCCCCACCTATAGAGATAGCAATGAGTACAAGACCGAAGGCTGAAATAATCCCTAGAATAGTTGCGATGTCCATAGGTCTTTCCCCTATAATATTTCGGATTTCGGATTTGACGAAAACCGCATTCTGACACGGGGTTTCTCAGCTTCAGTTAGAGCAACCTTTGTGCCATGTCGAGGCGTTGGCTGGTGATCAGTGGTCGGTGGTCAGTGGTCGGTGGTCAGTGGCTGATTACTTGGGGAAAAGACGCAATAACTTCAGAGACTTGTATGGTTCCGTGGCAAGCAAGCCCAAACATTTTGAAAGCCAGAAATTTCTTTGTAACAGCAATAATCCCTGCTTCTGCAAGACTAACCACGTCAGGGTGGAATGGTCCTGTCAATCTATTGACGCATGCGGAATGCACAATCTGGATTGTGGATCGGGAATCGGTTATTAGGCGCTTAGCGCCACAATATCGACAAAAGATTGTCGATGTTTGTAAGGTTTTGTTTATATTAATGAATAATGTCTAAATCCGAATATCGAAAATATAGGAATGGATGAAACAGCCCTAAGGAGCATGGAGCATAACTATATGGTTTTAGAAGCCATTTCAAAACCTCAGATCGCGTTCGAGGGCAAGGCGGGGGCCGATGATAAAGCGCAGCATACACGGGAAGTATGTGAGCATTTTGAAGAGGCCCTCAACACAGCCATCGGGCGCTAGATGGGGTTTTGAAATGGCTTCTAGTTTCGTTTGGCAAGCTGCTCACTTATCTTGGCCGCCTTCTCAGCCGATACGTGGGTAAGTATCTGCCCAACATGCTCCCCTTTCATCTTTGAGAATAGTTCTATAACAACGCCCATATCAAGCTTTTCTATAAGGGCCGCGGCCTTTTTAGGAGCCATGGTAGTATATATCTTGATAAGATGCTTGATCTTGTTATCATGAATCATCTTTTGTTCATCAAGCTTTCTCTGGATACTGTCCTGGATTTCCGATAACCGGGTTACCTTTGCCTCAATTTCCCGCTTAAGGGCTGTTAGCTGTTTACGTTCCCTTTCGAGTTGCCGTCTTTCCGTCTCTATTTCAGCTCGCTTTCGTTCAAGGATTTCTACGTTCACTCCCACATTTTGAGAATTCAAAGACCGCTGTGCCGGAAAAGGGGGATTGGCATCTTCGGCTAAAGCCTGCCTGCTACCCAACACAGGTCTTTTCATATAAAGGACGGTACCGCCAAGCATGAGCTTTAAAATCAAAAAACCCAACAGTGTTGCCGGCAGGTAAAATCTTACATATCTAGTCTTAAACTTCATGTTTCTTCAGTCCAATCAATTCGTCTGCTGCCTTCTGTTCAGCCCGATTAATCCATTTCAAGTGTTTACTGTATTGGGTTTGCTTAATCCACTCCAAGGTTTTCTTCTTCATCGTTTCGCCCTTGGCCGCCTCCTGCTTTTCCCTTATCCTCTTGTCAATCTCAACCAAGCGCTCCCTTTCGGATTCAATCTCGTCGTGCAACCCTTGTAAATAGGCTGTGAAGATCAGATGACGATCAACTTCAATCCCTTGTTTCTGCTCGCTGTCAAGTTCACTAACAGTACACCGCCTGGCCTGCTCGATCTCGGATATCCTTTTCTCACTTTCAACAAGTGCCTGTGTTTCCCTGGCCAAACCGATCTGGGCAATCCGTTCCCGGTACTCTCGATACCGGATCACCGG
This sequence comes from Desulfobacterales bacterium, assembly GCA_030613145.1. Lineage (GTDB taxonomy): Bacteria > Desulfobacterota > Desulfobacteria > Desulfobacterales. The sequence goes on from JAUWMM010000199.1 coordinate 1,777, forward strand.
ATCAAGTCTGAACTTAAACCTTTTCATGATCGTCGCCTTTGAATAGCTCCTTTAGCTTGTCAAGTCCAACTTCAAAAGACACCTTATCGGCAATATCCTGTCTTAAAAAGGCGTTGATCCTGTCAATCATACTTATGGCATAATCTATTTTTGGATCACTCCCATCAACATATGCTCCGATAGCTATTAGGTCTTCGGCATCTTGATAGGTAGCGATAACATCTGCAACCTTCTCGGAAAGTTTCAGGTGCTCAGGGTCCACGACTCCTCGCATCACGCGGCTCACGCTCGCAAGCACATCTATGGCCGGATAATGGCCACGATTGGCAAGCTTTCTCGAAAGCACAATATGGCCGTCTACGGTAGCTCGCACGGCATCTCCCACAGGATCGTTCATATCATCACCTTCGACCAAAACCGTGTAGATACCGGTTATACTCCCCTTGCCTTCAATGCTGCCGGCGCGTTCCACAAACTTGGGCAGTTGATGAAAGAATGAAGGGGTATATCCTCTTAGTGTTGGTGGCTCTCCTGCGGCTAAACCTACGTCCCTGCATGACATGGCAAACCTGGTGATAGAGTCCATGACTAGAACGACGTCAAGACCACGGTCCCTAAAGTATTCTGCAAGGGTTATTGCCAGGTAAGCCCCCCGCATCCTTATCAACGGAGACACATCAGAAGTTGCCGCCACGACAACTGATTTCTTAAGACCCTCCTCTCCGAGATTTTGCTCAATAAAGTCCTTGACCTCTCGTCCCCGTTCCCCAATCAAGGCAACTACGCTTACGTCAGCAGTGGTGTGTCTTGCCATCATCCCCATTAACACGCTCTTGCCAACACCTGAGCCAGACATAATAGCGACTCGCTGTCCCTTGCCAACCGTTATAAGGGTGTTGACCGCACCGACACCTAGGTCCGCCACTTCGCGGATAGGCTTTCGGTCCATAGGGTTCACTACTTTGCCGTACAGGGGGTAATGAACGTTTGAGGGAATTGGCCCACGCCCATCAATAGGCTGACCCAAACCACTTACTACCCTTCCAAGAAAAGCCTCACCTACCGGCACATAAGGACGTTCATCAACCAAGGTTATCTTACACCCGGGGCTGATACCTCTCATCTCTCCATACGGCATCAAAACAATTCTGCGATCCTTGAAACCAACAACTTCAGATAGAACCTCTTCACCATCAGCACCCTGGATATTGCAAGCGCTCCCCACACTCATCCCCGGACCGAGCCCTTCCACAACAAGTCCAATGACTTTGACAACGCTTCCCTCAGCCGTTAAGCACTGGCAAGTGTTTACAGCATCTATATATTGATTCCAGCGAATGCTCGATTTCGGATTTCGGATTTCGGATTTCGGACTGATTCCGCATTCCCCAATCCGCATTCCGCAATCGCTGACTGTAGTGGAGCTAAGTCCATTCATTTCAGGACTACACTCTCTTCTTCAAAGGCGTGTTCAACTGCATCGGCTATTTTTTCTAGCTGAGTTTCCAGGCGGGCATCCACATTACCAAAAGTCGTTTCCATAAAACACCCGCCGCGGGTAATGGACGGGTCAGACTCAATCGTAATCGATTTTAGCTCTCTAATGCGATCAAAAAATTCCGGCCTTATTTCTTTCACATACTCAACCTCTTCGGGATTGACCCTGACCGTCACTTCCGAGCGATCGGCAGCAAGGCTGAAAGCCTCAAGAATGGCTTCCCGAATACCCTGGTTATCCACCTTAACCTTACTCCGAACAACCCTTTCAGCAATAGAGCAAACCAGATGTAACATCTCCTTTTCATATTTCTTTATAAACTCTTGCCTGTAAGCTAACATATCCTGCAGGGTATCATGGATTCGGTCGAGAATCTTCTCAAGTTTTTTGGTCCCCATCTCAAAACCATCTTTTTCTCCCTGCGAAAAGCCCTTTTCGTAGGACTCACTTTCGATCAAGCTCGCCTTTCTTTTTGCCTCCTCTATAATCCCGTCAGCCTTCTCCCCGTCATCCTCCCCACCATCAAACAAGGGCATAAATCGAAGCGTGTTATCATCACCGGACCCGGCAGGCAAAGGCTCAAAGGTGCCACCACTTGTGTCGGGAGCCGATGAGTGATCCAGCACATCAAAGGATTCCATTTCAAGAATTTCATATTCCTCATTCTTGTTGCCGGTCTCTGTTTTGTTATTAGACAAGGATATCTTCTTTCCCCTTTCCCAGTATGATCTTTCCTTCACTTTCAAGTTGTCTGGCGACCCTGAGGATTTTCTGTTGGGCTTGTTCGACATCAGAGATTCTTACAGGGCCAATGATCTCCATGTCTTCCCGAATCATATCTCCTGCCCTTTCCGACAAGTTGCTAAAAATCTTCTCTTTCAATTCTTCAGATGCAGTCCTTAGGGCCACAATCAGTTCCTGTTTATCAACCATTTTTAAGATCTCTTGAAAACCACGATCACTCACTTTGAGGAGATCTTCAAAAACATACATGAGTTGTCTGATTTCCTCTGCCGTCTGTTCATCTTCCTCTTCAATCGAGGACAGGATGTGTTCTTCTGAATTCCTGTCTATTTCATTCAATATATTTGCAAGGGCAGTCATACCGTCAACTTTTCTACTGCCGTAATCGGCCAGGCTACGAACCTCCTTGTGAAGCATCTGGTCTAATTCTTGGATAACTTCCTTGGGTACCTGGTCCATCTGTACGATACGTATTGCAACGTCAGACTGTATTGCTTCCGGCAAGCTTGAAAGAATCTCAGCAGCCCTGCCAGATTTCAAGGATACCAGAACCAGAGCTATCGTCTGAGGATGTTCTCCTTTGATTAAGTTAACTACTATATTGCTGTCTAAATTATCAAGATAACTGAACGGTGCGTTCTTCTCGCTCTTTTCAAGCTCTTTATAGACGGCTCTGGCCCTTTCCATGCCTAGAGAGCCCTTCGCCACATTTTTTAGAAAAGAGCTGCCTTCTACCATTAATTGGCCACCCTTTTCGATATTCTCAAGAT
>JAUWMM010000138.1 GCA_030613145.1 Desulfobacterales bacterium
GCTGCGGCCGAACAACCGGGCTTCTGGAAGGCCACGGAAGGAAAGGGAGAATACACCCTTTGCAATGTGGTCAATGCAGGCAATGCACCCTCAAATGCAACGCCTTGGACCATGAAGTTCTATGATGCGTATACCAAAAGGTGGAACGTTGAACCTGAAGGGCTGGGCTGTTCCAGTAGTTATATGGCGGTCTATGTCCTGAGGGATGCGATTGAGCGTGCAGGCACATTGAATTCTGACAAGGTCGTTGCTGAGTTGGAAAAGACAGATGTCATGGGCGTATATGGAAGGCTCAGATTTGATCCAAAGAGCCACCAGGTTATTCCAAGCTCAGACCCGAAGGAAGGGGCCGTAGGCACCATTCTGCAATGGCAGGCGGGAAAAAGGGTTGTGGTATTTCCCAAGAGTATTGCCACAGGCACTATCAAACTGCCCCCCTGGATGAAAAAGTAGTATTCTATGTTTTGTGTTCCGGGTTGCGCGTTCGAAGAGTCCGTTACCAGCGAGGCGCAGCCCGGAATGTCTATTCTTTAAGTTTTTTCTAATGTAATCCGGATTAAACTATGGCAATCCTGATTTATGGAACCATCAACAGCGTTGCATTAGCGCTCATGGCCCTGGGCTTTGCCCTGGTTTACGGAATAAGCAGGGTTCCCAACTTTGCCCATGGGGCACTTTATGTTATAACCGGCTTTATTGCATGGAGCTTATTGCGGACCTTAGGCCTCAACTATTTTTTGAGCATTGTATTGGCCATTATTGCCATCGGGGTGGTGGGTGCCCTCATGTATCAGTTTGTGCTCATTCGTGTGCGGGGGATGGCTATATCGGAGATCATTGCTTCCTATGCAATCGGACTGGCCATCTTAGAAGGATTGCGATGGGGAGGATTCAAAGGGTCGACCTATACACTGCCTGTATTCATTGAGGGGAGTATAAATATCGGCGATATCCCTGTTGATCTCCATCGCATTTTAGTTGTTGGTATCGGTGTCGCCGTTGTTATTTTCCTCTGGCTTTTCACCCATTATACAAGGATCGGCCTGGCACTGCGGGGAATGGCCCAGGATGAACGTGCGGCCCTGATGTTGGGAATCGATTCGGATGTCATGGCAGTTGTGGCTATGGCATCCGGTGCCATGCTTGCGGGCCTGGCCGGGATTGTTTTGCTTCCCCTGGGAAACATCGTGGTTGAAAAGGGGTATGATGTCTTGATCCAGGCCATTGCCGTCTGTATCGTAGGCGGGCTGGGAAGCTGGATGGGCGCCGTACTGGCGGCCTTTCTCATTGGATTTGCCCAGATCCTGACCGTGGTCTATCTGGGGGCCCATTTTCAAATGGTGGTGGCCCTGCTGGCGATTATTCTTACCCTCATATTGCGGCCCTCAGGGCTCTTTGGTCGACAAAAGGAACTGGAAGAAAGGGTGTAAGATTTGAATATGGAGCAACGTCGCAAGGAAAGGATTGACCGGGGTATCAAGGTCCGTGCGGATGGTCTGTATGCCCTGATGTCCTGGCGGGAGCTGGGCTATCTGATCCTGCCCAGGATGGTGCTGATTGTGGGAATGCTGATCCTCCCTTTTGTAATGCCCAGTATGTACTGGCAGCGGGTCATCTCCATTGTCTGCATCTATGCCCTGCTGGCCGTGAGCTTTGATTTCTTAGCCCACTTTGTCGGCCTTGTTTCCCTGGGCGGTGCGTTATTTATCGGTGTAGGCGGGTATCTTTCCGCCATAATGAACACTTCTTTTGGATTTCCACCCCTTCTGGCGATCCCCATCGCCACTATTGCAGGCGCGGCTATCTGCACCCTGCTCCTGTTTCCATGCCTTCGCCTGCGAGGAGTCTATTTTGCTATTGTGAGCCTCATGTATCCTCTGGCAATGACCCGGGTCATCGAGGCCCTGGACATTCTGGGGGGCACGGACGGGATCATGGGTGTAGACAGCTTTCCCAATCGCTGGATCGAGCAGTATTTTGTTATTCTGATGGTGCTTCTGTTTCTATTCGGGGCGAGACGACTGGTCAACATGGATCTCGGTCTGGTGTTGCGCGCGGTCAAGGATAATGACCAGGCAGTGAGGGCCTCGGGCATGAGCATCACATTTTACAAGGCCGTGGCCGTGTTCATCTCCTCTGCCATGGGGTGTTTGGGCGGCGCCTGCCTTGTGCATATTTACATGTGGTCCGGCATGTCCCTGTTTGCCCTGGATTTCTCTATTCTTCCCATTGCGGCGACAGTCATCGGCGGGGCCGGCACCATTGTGGGCCCGGTTTTGGGGTGCCTTATACTGGTCCCGGTCTCCGAGTTGTTGCGGGAATTCGGGACACTGCGTATCGTTTTTTATTCCGTGATACTCGTGGCATTCATTGTTTTTCGCAGTGAGGGGATCATGGTTTACGGTCAGCGCAAGTACCATCAGATTGAAAGGTGGGTTAAGGTATGAGCGATCAACCTATCCTGGAAGCCAAAGATGTGACAAAAACTTTTGGTGGAATTCTCGCGTTGAACCGGGTCAGTTTCCATGTCAATGAGGGAGAGATATTAGGCATCATCGGCCCAAACGGTTCGGGCAAGACAACCCTGATCAACTGCATCACGGCATTCATCAAGATGACCTCGGGCAAGGTCTTCTTTCGGGGAAAGGATATCAGCCGCAAACCGGCCCACAAGATCGCGGACATGGGGCTAACCCGGACGTTCCAGATCATGCGGCCTTATTACAGCCTGCCGGCTTATAAGAACCTGGTGATCCCCCTGTTTTCACCCCGTGCCAAACGCACGGGAGGCTGGAGGGGCGGCGGCAAATTAGGGGACCGGAATACCGTGGGTATTGACATTCTGGAAGAGATCGGTTTTGAACGGGATTCCTTTGTTCCCTACAAAATGGCCTCCACCCTACCCACCGGCTACCTGAAACGCTTAGAGCTTGCCCGGTGCCTTGCCCTGAAACCGGAGATTATACTCTGTGACGAAGTCTTTTCAGGGTTAAGCATGAGTGAGATTGCCAGCATGGTGCCCCTGATAGAGCGCCTGCAGATGGATGGTATTGCCCTGGTCATGATAGAACACCGGTTGCGGGAGCTTTTCCGGGTTGCCCGAAGGATTATGGTATTGAACTTCGGCGAAAAGTTGATTGAAGGGACCCCCGAAGAGGTCATGGCCGACGAGAAGGTGAAAGAGGCATATTTCGGGTCAGAAGAGGTTGAGGAGGTCATGACCTATGCTTGAGGCTACCGACCTGATGGTTTTCTATGAAAACATGCTTGCCCTCAATAATGTCAGTATCAAGTGTGAGGACAAACAGATCGTGGGGGTGTTCGGTGCTAACAGCGCCGGCAAATCTACCCTCATGTATACGGTTTCGGGTATCATGGAGGATATCAGGAAAAAGGAGGAAATGGCCGGTGGCGAGAGGATCACCGTTTTAGGGCAGATACGGTTTTTGGGGCGGGACATCACGGACCTTAAACCGAGCAAACGGGCCAGGGAAGGGATTATACTCTGTCCTGAGCGAAGGAGAATATTTCCCGAATGTAGCGTGATGGAGAACCTGCGTATCGGCGCTTACCTTGCCTCTCCATCCCAGGCCAAGGATACTCTGGAATACGTGTTTAACGTATACCCGGCCCTTGAAAAACTCAAGAAAAGGGTCGGGGGATTCTTGAGCGGGGGAGAACAGCAGATGTTGGCAATAGGACGTGCGCTCATGGCCCAGCCCAAATTGCTACTCCTGGATGAACCCCTGCTGGGTCTAAGCCCCTTGATCCAGAGTATTATGGTCCGATCTACTAAAGAAATTCGTAATGAGAAGGGAATCTCTATTATTGTGACCGAACAATACGCTCGTCCAGTCCTGCCCATCGTAGATTATGCCTTTATCCTGGAAAACGGGGCCGCGGTATTGGAGGGACCCCGGGATGAGGTGTTGAACAACCCGGACGTGCGCTCGGCCTATTTCGGGGTTTCTTAAGCTCCCTTTACCTTGTCGAAGATTCCGCCTTTCCGGCGGTTAAGGCGAGAGGGTGAGGGGTGATTTTATTTCAGGGGTCGAAGAATCTATGAGAAATAACGAGCAGGCATTGGAAAAGGAGTTGACCTTTACCCGGTTTGACCGGATGAGTGAAAAGTACCCGGACAATGCTGCAGTGGTCTATCTGGGAGAGAAGTTCTCCTATGCACGCCTGCGTGACCTGAGCGAGCGGTTTGCCGGCTCTCTGGTAGACATGGATGTTAAAAAGGGCGATCGGGTCATGGTTTACATTTCCAACTGCATCCAGTGGCTCATCGCATTCTTAGGTATCCAGAAAGCCGGGGCCGTGCTTGTGCCGGTCGCCCCGATCTATACTTCTTTTGAGATCGAATATATGATCAAAGACTCAGGGGCCGAGACGGTCATCTGTCTTGATACCAATTTTTGCTATGTCAAGGAGGTCTTTTCCAGGACAGGACTCAAGAGGGCCATTGTGACCAATCTGGCGGACCTTCTTCCCTTTTGGAAAAGGGGCCTCGGTGTCCTGTTCGACAAGATACCGCACGGCAAGGTGGACCGAGACAGCCGGGTCCATTCCTTCAAATCGCTTCTGAAGCACCCGCCCCTGAAATCACATGTAGAACTTAATCCCAAAAAAGATCTTTCGTATATCCTTTATACCGGAGGTACCACTGGTTTTCCCAAGGGAGTTCCCGGCAATCACATGGGCATGACGTCCTATGTCAACGACGTGACCGAAGATGTGGCAGGGGACTATCTCAAGGAAGGAAAGGACGTATATATCGCGGTAAACCCCCTTTTCCACATCATGGCCCTTGGCTTGTGTATGGCCGTGGGTCTTAACAAGGGCAATACCACGTTGCTCATGCCCGTGCCCCAGGTGGACGCAATTCTTGAAACCATAGAGCGCTACGGGACCCGCTGGATGCTGGGCGTTCCCGCCCTTTACCGAATGATCCTGGAAAATGACCGCCTGGACCGTTATGACCTGAGTTCCCTGACCTATTGTTACTGCGGCGGGGATGTACTGCCGGTCGAGGTCTTTAACCGGTGGAAAGAGCTGTTCGGTGTCCCCATTTATCAGGTCTATGGCTCTACCGAGGCGGGTCATGTGACCTACAGCCGGATTGACAGGGACCCCAAACCTACTACCATCGGACTCCCCCTGAAAAGCAGGGAATGTATTGTGGTGGACCCGGAGACCCTGGAACCGGTCCCCCCCGGTGAAATCGGGGAGCTCCTGGTCACCTCACCCTATACCCTGAAAGAATACTGGAACAAGCCGGAGGAAACCGAGTATTCCTACGTGGAGCTGGACGGAAAGATCTATTACCGTATGGGCGATTTTGTGTCCCAGGATAAGGACGGCGAACTGGTTTATGTGGAGCGTTCTGCCGACATAATCAAACACAAGGCCTACCGGGTCTCGGCATCCGAAATAGAAGCGGTGCTCCAGGACCATCCCACGGTTATTGGGGCCTGCGTGGTGGGCATCCCTGATGTCAAGGTGGGGGAACGGATCAAGGCCATCGTGGTCTTGAAAGAGGATGCCAGGGGAGTGGGCGGTGCGGAGCTTATTAAGTGGTGCCGTGAACGGCTGGCATCCTATAAGGTCCCGGGCTATATTGAGTTCCGGGATATGCTACCCAAGTCAAAGGTTGGAAAGCTTTTAAGACGTGAAATCAGGGACGAGGAACGGAGACGGATCTCCAAAGAAAAGAGAGCCTCGTGACCTCGAAAGAAAGGAGCGGGAATATGGATGTTTTTACAGCTATAAGAGAAAGAAGGAGCTGCCGGGATTTTTTGCCGGACCTTGTAGATGAGGACGCTATTGAAAAGATCCTGGAAGCGGCCATCTGGGCACCATCTCCC
>JAUWMM010000091.1 GCA_030613145.1 Desulfobacterales bacterium
CTAAAAATTTCAGGGCTTTCGTACTAATTGCCGATTTATCTGTTAATGCGTGACGAGTCTTCCAATTTTTTTATTCTTCGGTCCAGGATAAACAGATAAAAGGCTATTCCGAACCATACAACAAGATTAACCCCCATTACAAAATTTAAGCCCTCTTTCATCAATCTCCTCCGTATTTCGTTATTTGGTTAGTTTCCATCCATAAATGGCCCTTTTCCGCAATCGCCGACTTCGCCATAGTAGCCTTCTTGGCTACGAGCCGACTTCGCCAAAGCACTGGCTGCGACGGCTGAACGGCTGAATCGGCGTCAAACTGCGGGATCGCTTGTGCGACGTACCTCGGTACGCCTCCGCGCACCCCCTTGTTTTCCTTGACCTTGCGGAAAATTGCTCATTTCTGAATTGGAAACTTACGCTTGTGCCCATTGAGTTCTTACGATTCATAGATGGGCACTATCTAGAAGCTGTTTTAAAACCCTTTAACGAAATAAATCCCGCACTCTCAAACCCTCTATGGTCAATATCCTTATCTTTAATCGAAGCATCCAGACAAACAATCCCGTATAAGCGAACAATGAGCCTAAAAACACCTTTAAGGTTTTCGGGTCCATACCGGGAGAGGCCGGGTTCATCGTATTTTCAGGGTGGAGCGATGATGTGATACGCGGAACAACAAAGACCAAAAACGGAACCGCGGCAAAGGCAAGAATCGAATACACCCCCGCTAAAACACGTTTTCTTTCAAGGTCAGGAACTGCTGAACGGAGGGCAAAATAGGCCCCATAAATCATGAGCAGTATTACGATAGAGGTCTGCCTGGGGTCCCAATTCCAGAATGAGCCCCACGTGGCCTTGGCGAATATAGAGCCTGTCACCGTGGCAAGGACGCAGAAAAGGAAGCCCAGTTCTGCAGCGCTTTGAGCTATGTAGTCTGCTTTCACGTTTCGTTTGGCAAGATATAGAGCGCTTGCTATCATCGAGATCAAAAAAGCGAGCGTAGCAATCCATGCTGTTGGAACGTGAAAGAAAAGAATGCGGGATACCTGTCTTGGGAAGCCGGCTGCCACGAAGTCGGTAGCTGGTTCTGCATACAAAAATGCCGCAACAATGATCAAAGCCATCCAGATTGTTAATAGGGATCTGACGATCATAGGGTAATTGCCCCCTCACTCTTCCCAAACCAGGGGAAATAAGAATAATGACATAATAACCATCACAATTACATAGGCAACAGCCATCTTAACCTCGGGCCACCCTGCCGTACCTATCCCGACGGCAGCCCTTTCACAACCTTTAATAGCGGTGATCATAAGAGGTAAAAGGAGCGGAAAAGAAAGAACGGAAAACAGTGCGCCGCGGGCGCTGGCCCGGGCTATCATGGCAGCAATTATTGTTGTGCCCGCCGCCAAACCAAGTCCGCCGCTGATGACCATGGCAATAAAGAAGCCCGGAAACTTTATCTGGTAGGCCATTAACAGAATAAATGATGGCACGATGATAAGCTCCATGGCCCCCAACAGTGTTAAGTTAAACAATAGCTTTCCCAAGAATACCGCCTGGGGGCGCGCAGAAAGTTTCAATATATCCATGGTGCCGGCCTCTTCTTCCTTGACAAAAGACCGGGCAAGGCCGGATAAGGCAGAAAACGTCAGGATTATCCATAATAACACTGCATACAAAAAGGGCCTTTCAGCTTCTTCGATACGAAAAGACCCGATGGAAAAGCTCACAGCTATGAGGGTGGTCACAGCAAACATCAGGATGGCGTTCAGGGCATAGCGGGTCCTGAATTCACTGCGCAGATCACGAAACCAAATAGCGACGGCTTCATTCAGATAGGTTGATGGCTTTGTCTGCGTAATCTGCCTCCCGTTTTTCGTTTGATGCAATAATCGTCACCCCTAATTGCCTCTGCTTAGAGATAATCCCTTCCACAACCTTAATCCCCTTGCTGTCAAGGTTGCACCCTGGTTCGTCCAATAATAATAACGGTGGCTTATGAAGCAACGCCTGAGCCAGTTTCAACCTTTGCTTCATCCCGGAAGAGTAGTCCCCGCATATTTTTGTCGCATGTTCCGCCAGTCCCACGCCATCGATGATCTCGAGACAGTTGTTGCGGTTACAGGCAACGCCCCTTACCCTGCAGAAAAATTCCATGTTCTCAAGACCCGTCAACTCATCATACAGAGACAAGGCGGGTGCTACCATACCAACAAATTGTCGTCTCGATTCCTTTGGTATCGGCTCGCCGTTGCAAAACATTTCAATCCGACCAGCAGACGGCCTTACTAGACCGGCTATAATCCGAAGCAGCGTGCTCTTGCCTGACCCATTCCACCCGACAATAGCAAACACATCTCCCAGGTTCAATCGAAAGGAAATGTCCTTAAACAACAGCGCATCACCGTAATGCTTGCCTATGCCGGACACCTTCAGTGTAAACATCACAAAGTAGGCTGTATCATTGCATCGTATATCTTGTCAATATTTGCCCAAATCTCTTCGTGAAGATTGAATTTATCTAAGGAGTGAGTAAAATTGACTTTTTACGATACTATCAACTGTTTGGTATGGGCTTATTGAAGAAAAAGTTTAGCGAGATCATCTGGAGAAGCTCTTTTAGGCCAAGAATGGTCTGAAGTCTTCCCTATGCCGGCGGCACCCACCTTCTTTTTGACGAATCATAGCACCAGCTGTTCGCAAGAGCTGTTCTGGAGCGGAACAGGGGGCTTTCAGCCCAACGGAGAAGCTCTGCATGGGCCTCGTTGATCTCTATGAATCTATTGCTAGTATCACCCTTGTCGGGATGGTGGAGTTTTGCCTTCCTTCTGTATGCCGATTTGACACGCTGAACGGCATCTGCTGCCAGGATTTGTTCTTTATTCAGCTCAAGCACTCTTAGCGCATTCTTTTCTTTGTGGTTCAACTGAGGTGTTTTCTTTGAAACAGGCACCACAGCACTCATAGGAATATCCCTTCGTGACGTTCTCTCCAACAACCCCTGAGATGCCCACCATCTTGAGCAGCCCCCTTCCTCCATTTCGTACCACTCGCGCCCGGCCTGCTCAATCATATCTAGCAGGTCGTCGGCAACCTTTTTCTGTCTGCTCCTACTCCACATAAATCTCGATATGACACTTGACCCCATAGGGAGTATATCAAGGATCAAGGAGTCTTCCGTGTAGGAAAATGCGGCATAACGTGCACGTAAAGTCTGCACCAACCCCGTGGCAATATACAGCGCAAAGTCAAGCCTTCTCTTGCACTTGTCGGTACAATAGCGCCGCCGTCTCTTTGGAAGCTCGTTTTCTCCACAGGCAAGACAAAACCTTTTTCTCTTACCCGCAGACCCCTCTCGGGGAAACTGGTGTGTTCTCATGTATGTATAGAAAAATCATAACACCTTACATGTCTGTAAAAGGCCCGTTTTGTAAACGACATTGAGCAATTCCAGTTAGACGCCCTTCGTGGTTTGATAATATTTCCGTTCATAATATACATCGGAACCCTGGTCAAATATAGCTTCACCTTCATGGATGAACTTGAAACCCTGCCATTTTCCACGAGCCAGGACCACCTCGTCTCCCAGGTTAAACTTATGACCGCATGCCAGGCACCCCTCTGCATTGAGCCTGTTCTGCTTCTCAAGGTCTATAAGGATCTTAAGTTTAGCTTTGGTTTCCATGCACCCCCCTTTTTTCTGGCTCCTTCGTCTGCGAAGAAAAAACCCCCACCGAACCGGAAGAAGCCCATTCTTGCGTGTCCAGCGGAGGCTCTTTGAGCAAGAAAAACCGTCCTCGGCACCCCTTGCCTGTATTGATTTTTATCAGGGTTGCGGCAATTAGTCAATGTCCAAATCTGAAACGGGCCTTTTTCTAGCCTCCTCAATGTTCCAATCGCTTCCCCCGAAAAAACCCCATTTTATAAGGTCTGGGATTGTAATCTTTGTGATTTGTGGTATATTATTATTTACCATTGGTTATCTTCGGTTTGCAAATAGGGAAACAAAGTGCTATTATTTCAAAAAGTTGATGGTTTGGCAATTTCTTTTCTTAAGCGGCAAGGCCGCGACACATAAAATTGCGGGGCGACCTTATGACCAACTACGGAGGGCTCATGATAGAATTTGTAAGACGACACAAAGCAAAGCTTGGGGTGTTGTTGTTCGTTCTCTCCGCTGTATTTTGGGTAGGAATCGGTGGTGTTCATCAACATCTATTGGCTGGTACTGACAAGACCTACGAAGAGCTTAAAGTGTTCAGTGATGTTCTTGACATCATAGAAAAAAACTATGTGGATCCTGTAGATTCAAAAAAACTCATCCAAGGCGCGATCCGCGGCATGATAAGCTCTATTGATCCCCATTCTGCATTTCTATCGCCGGAATCATACAAAGATCTTCAGATAGAAACCAAGGGTAAATTCAGCGGCATTGGTATTGTTATTACCATGCAAGACAACATGGTCACGGTTATCTCTCCGATTGAGGGAACACCGGCCTACAAAGCCGGTATAAAGGCTGGAGATCAAATCATCAGAGTAGACGGGGAAGAGACCAAGGCCATGCTGTTGTGGGAAGCGGTCAAGAAGATGCGCGGTGCTAAAGGGACCTCCGTTGTTATTACAATCTGGCGAAAAGGACAACCAGAACCCATTGATTTCAACATTGTGCGGGATGTTATTCCCTTGGAGAGTGTGCGGTCTCATCTACTTGAACCAGGCTACGGCTACATTCGGATTACAAACTTTAGGGAGAATACTGCAGATGATCTGAACGAAGCCCTAAAAAAGCTGGAAGAGGGCGAAACACCGTTGAAGGGGTTGATATTGGACCTTCGTGATAACCCCGGGGGGCTCCTCGATCAGGCAATTAAGGTTGCAGATATCTTTCTAGACAAGGGTCCAATAGTTTCTATCAAAGGAAGAATAAAACCCCATTCAAAGTTATACTCGGCCCACAGAGACAACAACGATATACCTCCGCATCCAACCGTACTCCTAATAAACGAAGGGAGTGCAAGCGCATCAGAGATTGTGGCTGGGGCATTGCAGGATCGTGGCCGCGCACTTATCTTGGGCACCACTTCCTTCGGAAAGGGGTCAGTTCAAACCGTTGAGCCGCTGCGAGACGGTTCGGGTTTGAAACTAACCATCGCGCGGTATTACACCCCACATGGACATGCAATACAGGCCCGGGGAATTATCCCGGATGTTGTGGTCGAACAAATCCATCCCACGGTTGGTGAAGAGAATAAACATCCACACCTGAAAGAAAAGGACCTAAAAAACCATATTTCAGCAGAACCCCAAGAGGGTTTGTCCGAAGACATGAAAGAGAAAATCCTGCAAATAAGAGGCGTGAAGGTGCCCGGTCAAAAGGAATCAGATGCCGTCAAACGACTCGTTGCCCGGGACTACCAAGTCCGAAGGGCAGTAGACATTCTAAAAAGCTGGCAGGTATTTTCAAGGTCGTCCCATTAACTCTATCAAATTTAAACATGCTGTTGCCCAAGCAAAAAGTCCTCTTGGCGGTCATTAAAGGGAATTTGTGCCGGGGCCCCGTAAGCATCAATGGATATGGGGGCTTACCATGCGTGCTGTTTAACAGGCTAAAAACGAGGTGAATCGGACAAAGACGAAGAAGAAGCGGCGCAACATAAAGAAAAAAGCTTCTCAAAAAAAAACCACCATGGTGCGGCTTATCATATTTAGCCTGGTCTTTATGGGGGCCTTCAGCTACGCGCTGTATCGGTTGTTCATCTCAAGAAACACCCACCCACCATTACAACCCGTCTTTGAGACCTATCCTTCCCAGGGTATGGAAATCAAAACCAAACACTTAGACCGGTGTATCTATGATGCTCTGTTGGCGTTGAATATTCCCGCTAGGGATGTGGCTTTCAATAGGGTTGAACAGAAGAAAGACTGGAAAGACCTTTGGGCTTTTTCAGAACTGGAGATACATATTCCAAAAACCCTTCTACACAGCAAGATTAAAAGTGAGTTTCTCGCGCTACTCTCTGAACGCATACCAAAGAAATCCCTCCGCTTCGCCTCTGGGTCCCAACAAGAGCTGATCCTCGACCTTTCCATCAACGGACACCACACCCACCGCATTATCTTTGTCAAGCTCAGAGAAAAGAGGCCTGCGACACCCTTGCCTTTAAGTCTTCCTATGGTCGCAATTATCATTGATGACTTGGGATATGACCAAAACATTGCTTCAAAGTTTTTGGTTCTCAGTGGCGTGATGTCTTTTTCGGTGCTTCCACACAGTCCTTTTCAAAAAAGCATCGCCACAAAAATTCACCGCAGCGGTAAAGATGTCCTTCTCCATCTTCCCATGGAACCCATGGAATACCCACAAGTCGATCCGGGTGTTGGAGCACTCCTTTCCTCTATGACGCCAGACGATCTCTTGAATCAGCTTAGAAAAAACTTGGATACAATCCCTTTTGCCGTGGGCGTAAACAATCACATGGGTTCCAGGCTTACTCAAGAACCGGCAAAAATGCGCCAGATATTCACCGTCCTGAAAAAACGAAACCTCTTTTTCATAGACAGCCTTACCAGCCCCCGGTCGTGTTGTCAGCAGTGCGCCCATCTGTTGAAACTGAAATTTGCACAAAGACACATTTTCTTGGACCACGTTCAGGACCCAAAAGCTATTCGTTTCCAAATTAAACGGCTTATCAGTGTGGCCAGAAAGGTGGGCAAGGCGATAGGGATCGGGCACCCGTATCCAACCACATGGGAGGTACTTAGAGAGGAACTACCAAATATAAGGAATCAGGTGAATTTTGTTAGAGTTTCCGAGATTGTAGGATAACGGCGCCTCTATCTATTTTCCATCCACAAATGGCCCTTTTCCGCAATCGCCGACTTCGCCATAGTGGCCTTTTGGCTACGACGGCTGAATCGGCGTCAAGCTGCGGGGCTGCTTGTGCGACGTACCTCGGTACGCCTCCGCGCAAACCCTTGTTTTCCTTGACCTTGAGGAAAATTGCTCATTTCTGAATTGGAAACTTACGCTTGTGCCCGTTGAGTTTTTACGATTCGTGGATGGGCAATAGCTAATCCTCACGGATTTCCTGCGCCGTA
>JAUWMM010000075.1 GCA_030613145.1 Desulfobacterales bacterium
CCATCCTTTCTTGAAAAGAAAGAGTCCCTGCGTGGTTTTTTTATTTCGCTCGCATTTCAACACGCCAAGAAGATGCTTAGTTAGTGCCCATCCACGAATCGTAAAAACTCAATGGGCACAAGCGAAAGTTTCCAATTCAGAAATGAGCAATTTTCTGCAAGGACAAGGAAAACAAGGGGTTGCGCGGAGGCGTACCGAGGTACGTCGCACAAGCAACCCCGCAGTTCGACGCCGATTCAGCCGTTCAGCCGTCGCAGCCAGTGCTTTGGCGAAGTCGGCTCGTAGCCAAGAGGGCTACTATGGCGAAGTCGGCGATTGCGGAAAAGGGCCATTTATGGATGGAAACTAGTTGTGGATAGCGATACCATAGCCGCTGTTGCCACCCCTCCCGGGGCTGGTGGTATCGGTGTTGTGAAGATTTCCGGGCCACAGGCAATCCACATTGCGCTGCCACTCTTGCATCCGCCAAGAGACCCTTCGCGTATAAAATCCCACCACCTCTATTACGGAACTATTATTGACCCTGAAACTGAAAAGACCCTGGATGAAGTCCTTTTTACTATCATGAGAGCCCCACGTACATATACCAGAGAGGATGTGGTGGAGATTCAGGCTCACGGGAGCAGGTGTGGGCTGGGTGCGATCTTGGAATTGGTGCTAAAGCGAGGGGTACGCTTGGCAGAACCGGGGGAATTTACCAAACGCGCTTTCCTGAATGGTCGCATCGATCTGAGCCAGGCGGAGGCCGTTATTGAAGTGGTTAACGCCCAGACAACAGAGGGCCTGGAGTTGGCCTCAAGACAGTTGAAGGGTTGCCTTTTCGAAGCAATCGACGCAATTCGCGGGCCAATCAAGACCATACTTGTGGATGTGGAGGCAGCTATAGATTTTCCAGAGGACGTCGAGGATATTATCCACCCAGAACACTTTGCCCAAGAGATGACAAACGATGTCATAGCCCCCCTGGAGGAATTGCTAGAACACTATGACGAAGGCCATGTCTATAGGGAGGGCGTGGCCGCCATTATAATCGGGCGACCCAATGTCGGAAAATCGAGCTTGATGAACAGGCTACTTGAAAAAGAGCGCGCGATTGTGACCGCCGTTCCAGGGACCACACGCGATTTTATTGAAGAGACCGTCAATATTAGAGGGATACCCATGAGGCTTATTGACACGGCCGGGTTGCATGATACGCAAGATGGCCTGGAGGCAGAGGGGATCCGGTTTACAAGAGAGCGACTGGACGAAGCAGACCTCGTGCTGTTTATGGTGGATTGCAGCATGCCAATAATGGACGAAGATGTGCAGATTTATGACCTGGTGCGCAACCGAAAGACTATCCTCGTGATAAACAAGTTAGATCTTGTGATCCACGATATTGTTTCAAATATTGTTGAGCGCCTTAGGGGTCTTTTTTGGGTCGATATCTCTGCCCTTTATAATAGGGGCATTGAAAAATTAAAAGCCGCGGTGTTTAGGGGGGTTATGCACCAGACGGGACCCGCCGATCTTCCCTCGATTGTACCAAATCTGCGGCACAAAGTTGCGATCAAAAAGGCCCTAACAGCCTCAAGGGATGTGGTTGAGGGCTTTAGTACAGGGCGGCCTGCCGAGCTAGTGGCCGTTGATCTCACAGAGGCGCTAGATTCCCTGGGTGAAATCGTCGGGGCGACTACCACGGAGGAGATTCTTGATCAGATCTTCAGTCGGTTTTGTGTTGGGAAATAGCCTTGGTTTCGATTGTTTCACGTGAAACACTCAAACATTAATCCAAAATCAATCCTCTTTAATCGCATATTCAATGGCTTCCCTTTTGAGGATGTCATAGTAGGTCAGTATGCTTTGCACGTGGAAGACAGGCTCGCTTCCACGGCAGTAACCAAAACGGCTTTTCTTGTAGTACCTTCTGTTACTCAGCAAAGGCAGGGTCTTTTCCAATGAGGACCACTTATTGGGATCGAGGTTCATTGTCGAGGCTAACCTCCGGGCGTCCAGAACGTGCCCTTTGCCTACATTGTATGCGGCAAGCGCAAAAAGCAACCGGTCCAGGCCTTGGGTCGAGTCGTACAGGTCGTAGAGCTTCCGCAGGTATCTGACCCCACCCATGATACTTTGTTCTGGGTCCAGGCGATTCTCAATTTCCATTTCTTGTGCGGTGGGCAGGGTGAGTTGCATTAACCCCTTTACCCCGGTAAAACTCTTGGCCCAAGGATTGAATTGAGATTCCTGATACATAAGGGCTGCAATTAAGCGCCAGTCAAATCCATATTTCTCTGATGCCTCCTTAATAATATGCTCATACTTGGGAAGTCGTGCCTCTATCCTTTGGTGAAACTTTTTAATGTCGAGATGATCAAATTTTTCCACATATGCATAATACCGTTTGTATATGTCGTCAAAGGTGCCATTCTGTTTAATCTTTTCAAAAAACATATTTATTTTTTCCAACAGGGCTTCCTCTCCCTTCATAACAGCCCAACCAAGGGACTGGGGCTCTCCTATTGGAAAGGCTATACGGATATCAGGATAGTAGCGGCGATTTAAAAGGGCCACATTGGAGTCTGCTACGGTTATGTCGGTTATGCCCTTTGCCACATCTTCAAAGATCTCTTCCGTGGAGACATTGTGCTGAGCCTGTATTGTTAGATTGAGGCGATTTTTCAGCAGCTTCTTCAACCTTTCCTCAAAGGAGGTTTCCCCTCGGACACGGATGGTTTTACCCTCTAAGTCGTCAATGCTGTTGAGTTGCAAATTATCTTTGTGGGTAATGACCAACTGCTGTACAGAAAGGTATTCGTTTGAAAAATCTACCAGTTCCAACCTTGAGGGGGTTATGGTCAGACTTGCGGCAACAACATCAGCCTTCTTGTTGTGCAAAGAGGGCAGCAACTCGCCCCAGGATTTGGATACTATTACTTCTAGTTGAACCTCAAGGTGGTCTGCAAATGCCTTTGCCAGCTCAAATTCAAAGCCCATCTCCTGGTCCCTGTAAATGTAGTAGCAATGAGCGTTGTTGTGGGTGATTACTCTGATGGTGTCGGATTTTTTGATTCTATCCAGTGCGCGGTTTTCGCCACAGGAGCACAACAGCAAGGCCCCTGCAAGCAAGAGGAGTAGGGGTCTCTTGCGGATCAGGAGGTGAGATTGCTTACAAGGCGGGTTATTGCGGGTTTTATGCATTTATTTTTACTATGACGTAATATTGCTGCTTGCCACGCTGTATCAAGAGGACGACAGATTCCCTTTGTCGGTACCTGATTATTCCCTTATTAAAGTGATCGAGAGTATTCACCGTTATCTCATTAATCTTACGTATTACATCGCCGGGGCGTGCTCCAATGTCGTGAAGATAAGAGTCGGGTCGAAGATCTGTCAGTATAACACCGGATCTGGCTGAAATACGGAACTTGAGCCTCAAAGCCGTAGAGATTTTCTCCACGCGCACTCCGAGCAGATTATAGACAAGATCTTCAGCCAACGCTTCCGGGAATATTTGGGAACCGGGCTGTGCCACATAGGCTTTTGAGTCCTTCCAGATCGTGATAGGGATGACATTTCCTGCAACAAAATCTCGGATTGCAGCATAGTATTCTTGCTTGGAGGCGACGCGTTTGTTTCCTGCAAAGGTGATGATGTCACCTGGTCGCAAACCTGACTTTCGGGCGGGACTTTGGTCGGTCACCTCGGCAACGAGAACGCCTTTTTCTTCCGGGACAGAGAAATAGCGGGCGAGCCTTGGGTCAAGATCCTGTACAAACAGACCAAGCCAGGGGATTTGCACCTCTCCATACTTAACGAGATCGTCAATGACCCGCCTGGCCTTATTGATAGGAATGGCAAAACCGATCCCTTGGGCCTTGGAATATATAGCCGTGTTAATACCGATAAGCTCTCCGTTGATATTCAGAAGGGGGCCTCCGCTGTTCCCGGGGTTGATGGAGGCGTCGGTCTGGATGAAATCCCGATATGTTCGGTTTTCAGCCTGGATTGAGCGGTTTAAGGCGCTGATAACGCCTGTGGTAACTGTATTGGAGAACCCAAAAGGGTTGCCAATGGCAATCACGGTTTCTCCTATCATGAGATCGTCGGGATTCCCCATTTGAATAGAGGGCAACGGCTCCTTGGAGTGTATGCAAAGGACGGCCAGGTCAAAATCCGGGGCGGCACCTACCAGCTCTGCCTCAAATTCACGTTCATCCTTCAGGGTTACCTTAATCTTGGCACTTCTAGCTATAACGTGTTCGTTGGTAAGGATGTACCCGCGTTTTCCGTCAATGATAACGCCCGAGCCCAGGCTATTGCGCTTGTAGCGCCTCTGGTAGTTAGGTTCGAAAAAGTCCTTGAAGAAGGATTCAAAGAAGGGATCAAGGCCAAAGTCAAAGAATGGATTAGGGCGTTCAACGACCTCGTATTGGCTGCTGATATTGACCACGGCAGGGCTCACCCGCTTGATTGCCTTAACGACCGCGTTTTCCCGGGGAAAATTAGCAGAAGGTGTGTTGCCGGGCAAAAAGGTTGTCAGGATGAATATTACAAAGATTACGGTTAGGAGTTTAGGATAATAGACATAAGAATAAGACACAACAAGCCCCCGGTATCATCCGGTGTATGTTGACAGATGGGTTAGCTATCAGTTAGTTTCCATCCATAAATGGCCCTTTTCCGCAATCGCCGACTTCGCCATAGTAGCCATCTTGGCTACGAGCCGACTTCGCCAAAGCACTGGCTGCGACGGCTGAACGGCTGAATCGGCGTCAATCAGCCGGAGGCTGACAAGACTGCGGGGTCGCTTGTGCGACGTACCTCGGTACGCCTCCGCGCAACCCCTTGTTTTCCTTGACCTTGCGGAAAATTGCTCATTTCTGAATTGGAAACTTACGCTTGTGCCCATTGAGTTTTTACGATTCGTGGATGGGCACCAGGTAACAACATGGTGTCTGAATTAAGACACCATGTGAAGCCTCGATCATCTTTAACACTTTACGTTTATGAAAAAGACCCGTTTTGCTCACAGGAGTGAGCAAAATCTGGCCTTTTTTAAAAAGCTAAACCCTTACGATCATCTAAATAACAGGCAAACCATGTCCCGTCAATCCTTGCAAGAGATATTGTCTGTGGTCCAGCACCCAAGTCACTACCTGGGAACAGAAATCAATGCGTTGCGAAAGGACCTAGAAAAAGTCCGGCTCCGTTTTGCCCTGGCCTTCCCGGACCTCTATGAGGTGGGGATGAGTCACGTTGGAATCCAGATCCTTTATCATATTCTAAATGACCGGCAGGCCATTGCTGCAGAAAGACTCTTTGCCCCAGGGTTGGACCTTGAGGCAAGGTTGCGGGCCGGCAGAATTCCCCTTTGTTCTCTTGAGAGTGGCCTACCGCTTTCAGATTTTGATATTGTCGGCTTCAGCCTTCTGTATGAACTTAATTATACAAATATTTTGACGATGTTAAACCTGTCCGGTGTACCGTTTTATGCACGGGACCGCGATGAGTCGCACCCCCTTATTATTGCAGGTGGCCCTTGCACCTTCAATCCGGAGCCTTTAGCCGATTTTTTTGATGCCATGGTGCTCGGGGACGGCGAGTTGGTGGTGCTTGAGCTGGCAGATGCGTGGCTGGCATGGAAGGATTCCGGAGCAGACCGCGAAGCACTTCTAAAGACCTGGGCGTCCATAGAGGGGGTTTATGTTCCTTCGTTCTTTAGAACAGATATGGATTCCAAGGGCCTTCAGGTAGTGAGCCCCAAATTTCCCGAATACAGGAGCGTCAGGAAGGCCGTAGTTTCAGACCTTAACAAGGTGCCTTTTCCGTCCAGTCCCGTTATCCCTTTTGGGAAGCCGATCCACGACCGCTTGAGCTTGGAGGTCTGCAGGGGGTGCACACGTGGGTGCCGTTTTTGCCAGGCAGGCATGATCTATCGCCCGGTGCGGGAACGTGCACCCCGGGAGATTCTGTCTTTGGCAGAGCAGGCATTGGCTAACACGGGCTATGATGAGATCTCCCTGCTTTCCCTGAGCACGGGTGACTATAGTGCCATCCAGGTCCTTGTTGAGCGGCTCATGAGTCGGTGGGGCGCTGAGAGGATTGCAATCTCTCTTCCATCGCTCAGAGTTGGGAGCCTTACCAAAGAACTTATGGAGCAGATCAAGCGGGTCCGAAAGACCGGCTTCACAGTGGCACCGGAGGCTGGAAGTGAGCGCCTGCGCAATGTGATCAATAAGAATGTGACCGAGCGAGCCCTGGAGGAGACTGTTCAGAATGCCTTTGGGCTGGGCTGGCGGCTGATAAAACTCTATTTCATGATAGGGCTTCCAACGGAGACAAAAGCCGACCTGGATGCGATTGTTGAACTAGTGAGACGCCTTCAAAAGGTTCGTGCCCCCGGTGGGCGCAATAAGAATATTACCGTTAGTCTTTCCACATTTATTCCAAAGGCACACACTCCATTCCAGTGGTGCCCACAGATCTCGTTGGAAGAGAGCAAAGATAAGATTCACATGCTTCGAGGCAAGTTGAAGGGTGGTGGGATTCGATTCAAGTGGCAGAACCCCGAGGTGAGCCTCCTTGAGGGGCTCTGGGCCAGGGGCGACAGGAGATTGAGCCGATTGTTGGTCGAGGCTTACCGTGCGGGGTGCCGTTTTGACGGGTGGAGCGACAAGTTTCGATACAAACAATGGCTTGAGGCTATCGATGCTTGCTCTGTGGATGTTGACTTCTACACAACACGCGTACGCGATCTAGAAGAACCGTTGCCCTGGGATCACATAGACTGTGGTGTTTCCAAGGACTTTCTGAAGCAAGAGTGGGAGAAGGCCCTTGAGGGGGGGGTAACCCCGGATTGTCGTGATGGAGAATGCAACTTGTGCGGCGTTTGCGACATGGAAACGATAAAACCGGTCACCTTTCAGGACGAAGGCGATCTGAAAGTTAGAGACCTTCCTGACAGGAGGCCAAAAAGCCACCTATACAAAAAGCTTCAGGTTTATTATGCCAAACGTGGCCAGGCTAAGTATTTTGGGCATCTGGAGTTGGTCAAGATCTTCATTCGGGCTTTCAGGCGCGCGCGTATCCCCTTGAGATTCTCAGAAGGGTTTCACCCGGCCCCAAAGTTTTCCTTTGAATCTGCCCTTCCTGTTGGGATTGAGAGTGTGGAAGAGCGCTTTGTGGTTGAGGTGCCGGTGCATGTTGCGCCCGAAGTGGTGCTTGAGGGTGTCAACCCTGAGCTTCCACTAGGGCTCGGAATTACTGCTTGCGGTAATGTTCATAGGAGGTCGCCGGGGGTTGTACCCAGGCTCGCGCAATACAGGGTGACCCTTAAAAAAGATACCTTTTCCGAAGACAAGCTAACTGATTTTCTAGAAAAGAAGGCATGGCCAATGACCAAGACGAATCGAAAAGGCCGGTCCAAGACGATTGACCTGAGGCCCCTTGTAAAGAAGCTTCGCCTTCTATCAGCAACAACAGCGGATATGGCCCTTGAGGAACAGGCGGGACAGATGGTCCGCCCGACAGATGTGCTCCGCCAGGTCTTTGGATTGTCTGAGGAGTCCCTGAAGTTGGCCACCATCCTGAAGGGATAACCCCCTTAGGGCTCGCGCAAGAATAACTTGGCAGAATTGGCGCTCAGATTTGGGTTAGATTTGGTCGATCCGATTGAGCAAAACCGCAGGAATAGCAGGCTATTTCGAGGGTTTTGCGAATGAGTATCGGCCAAAGATAGCCT
>JAUWMM010000028.1 GCA_030613145.1 Desulfobacterales bacterium
GAATTAGTTCAAGAAGTATGGAGTAGCCATCAAGCCATTTTCCATGCTCCGTTACCATTTTCGGGATAATAGATCCGAAATCAAGAATCCAAAATGTTGAGGGCCAATGAATCTTGCTTGTTAAACGCTTTTTTGTTATAAATAGATCATAATGCGTTATCGGAGTCGACCTCAGGTCAAAGAGATAAAATCCAGAAGGAGCATGAGGGGAACCTTGGGAAGGTTTCTGTATTTTTTTTACGGAACCCTCTTGGTTTTGTCCCTCCTGGCAGGGCTTTTTGTCGGAGGGGTCTATTTTTACTTTACAAGAGATCTGCCCAAGATATCCTCTTTGGAGGATTACCGCCCACCTATTATCACTACTGTCTACTCGGATGACAAGCGCAAGATTGCCGAGTTCTTCAATGAACGAAGGATCGTAGTTCCCCTTTCCGGTATGCCGGAGATGCTTATCAGTGCCTTTGTTGCAGCCGAAGACGCTCGGTTTTACAAACATGAAGGAGTTGACCTTGTCAGCATCGCCCGGGCTTTTTTAAAAAACATCGAAGCAGGCAGCATCATTCAGGGGGGTAGCACTATAACCCAGCAGGTTGCCAAGTCTTTCTTCCTATCACCTGAAAAAAGTTATGCCCGTAAGGTACGAGAGGCGATCCTAGCCTATCGCATAGACAAGGCATTTACCAAAGACGAAATTCTGTTGCTCTATCTCAACCAGATATACCTTGGACATGGTGCTTATGGTGTTTACGCTGCCGCCGAAAACTATTTCGGAAAATCAGTAGCCGATCTTAATCTAGCCGAATGCTCCATGCTGGCCGGTCTGCCGCAAGCGCCCAGTCGTTATTCTCCGTTTGTGTATCCCCAAAAGGCGAAGCAGCGCCAGATCTATGTCTTAAATCGGATGATCAATGAAGAATTAATTACAAACGTAGAGGCAACCGAGGCCATCGATACACAGCTTGATATCAAGCCCAGACGCAACTGGTACATCGAGGAGGTTCCCTACTACACTGAATACGTACGGAAGTATGTGGAGGAAAAATACGGCAGGGATGTCCTCTATAATGAGGGTCTCACAATACACACGGCTGTCAACATCGAGATGCAAAAGGCGGGCCAGGCGGCCATGAACCACGGGCTACATGAGCTGGACAAAAGGCAGGGGTATCGGGGCCCGCTCAAACACTTGGAACCAGAGCAGTTCGAGGCCTTTTCTCAAGAGATCCAAGATAACCTTGAGAAACACCCGCTGGAAGAAAAAAGCATCATCCAGGGGGTAGTGATTGCAGTAAATGACAGTGAGCAAAAGGCCACGGTTCGCATCGGAGGCGAACAAGGAGACCTTCTTCTTGAGGACATGAAATGGGCAAGGAAACCCGACCCGGAGGTTGCCAACTACGACGTCAAGGTGGAGAAGGTCAGCGATGTTCTCAAGGTGGGCGATGTGATCCTGGCAAGGGTTAAGGCTCAGCAGAAAGAGACCGGGCAATGGGATTTGGCTTTGGAACAGAGACCCACTGTGGAGGGGGGACTCCTTTGCATGGAGGCTGAAACCGGCTACGTAAAAGCTATGATCGGGGGTCGGGACTTCAAGGTAAGTCAGTTTAACCGCGCCATACAAGCACGGCGTCAGCCCGGGTCGGCCTTTAAACCGATTATTTACGCCGCTGCCCTCGATAAGGGCTATACGCCTGCAACCATTATCATAGATTCCCCAATCGTTTATGAGGATACGGAAAACGAATTCATATGGAAACCAAGGAACTACGAAGAAAAGTTTCACGGCCCCACTCTTTTCCGGACTGCGCTGGCCAAGTCCCGAAACGTAGTTACTATCAAGATTCTCAAGGATATCGGTTTAGATTATATAATAGAGTATGCCCGAAAACTGGGCATCCAGTCCAAGCTCACCAGGGACCTTTCTCTTGCACTCGGCTCATCAGGCACCTCACTACTTGAGTTGGTACGCGCTTATGCCATTTTTAACAATCAAGGATATCGGGTAAAGCCATGTTTTATCACTAAGGTAGTAGATAGGGACGGGAATATTTTAGAAGAGAATCAGCCTGAAAGCGAAAAAGTTATTGAGAAGAGCACGGCGTATATCATTACCAATCTCCTCCAAGGAGTGGTTCAGCACGGAACCGGCTGGCGGATCAAGGCCCTTGGTCGGCCTGCAGCAGGCAAAACCGGTACAACCAACGAACTCCACGATGCCTGGTTCATAGGATATACCCCAATCTACGTCACAGGGACTTGGGTGGGATTTGATGAAGAGAAACCACTCGGCATTAACGAAACGGGTTCTCGGGCTGCCAGTCCCATTTGGCTGGAGTTTATGCGGGCAGCCCTCAAGGACAAGCCAGTACGGGTTTTCCAGGTGCCGGATGGTGTGGTCTTTGCCAAGATAGATGCAGAGACCGGGCTCCTGGCAGTCCCGGAATCAAATGAGACCGTCTTTGAATGCTTTAAGGAAGGAACTGTTCCGACTGAATACACGAAAAAACCCGGTTCTATCACTGAACCGAGCCAGTTTTTTAAATCAGATATGTAATAAGAGCTGATAGCTCATAGCTCAAAGGTGAACAGCCTTCCTTGTCTTTTCAACTATGAGCTGTCAGCTACGAGCTATCAGCTAATCTACGGAATCCGCACTCTTCGGTTTTCCACCTCTTCCAGCAAGTCCTTGGACGTGTAAAGGACCACGAATTTTTCTTCCAGTGCTCTGACCAGGTCCCTGAGCTTCTCTTCCGGCAAGGCACTGCTGCGCATGTAAACATTACGACGGCCCTCTTCTGCGGTTTCGCGTGTGGATAGAATGCTTACAATGCGCCCCCCATAGAAGCGTATCGTGTCGGCTGGTTCACGGAGCGAACCCGGGCGATCCTCCAGGCTGAAGGCAAATTGAATGCCGCCGGTATAGACTCCAGCAATATTGATCAGGACCTTGAAAATGTCGGTTTGTGTGACAATACCGATCAGTCTACCCTTATCGTTAATAACCGGGAGCGATGAGATCTTGTTCTCAAGCATCAGAATCGCAGCAAATTCCACTGTCTCGTCCGGCCTGACATACGCCAGATTTGTAATCATCAGGTCCTTTATCTTGATGGAAGAAAGAAGATAATTCAACTCGTACACATCCAGCGTGGTTGCCTTCGATGGTGCGGCGTCTTTCAAATCCCTGTCACTGACAATACCAACCAGTTCGCCCTTCTTGTTGACCACAGGCAAGCAGCGGACCTTTTTTTCCTTCATGATAATCGACGCCTTCATAATGGAGGCGTCCTCATCTATGGTGATGACATCAGTCGTCATCCACCCCTGCACTAGCATAGAAGTTTCCTCCTTATTGTGTGTTTACACCGTTCAAGAAACCACCCACACCGCCATATCCCTTGCCTGCTGGACGATCTTATTGGAGACACTTCCAAACAGGAAACGTTCTGTGCGTGAGACCCCACGACGACCGATCATGATGGACCCGTAGCCACCCTCCCTGGCCTCCTTCATAATGGTTCGGGCAACACCTAATGCTTTTGTTACAAGACGGGTCTTTATGGCAAACGCGGGGACATTATTTTGTATTAAAAAGGTCTTAGCCTGAGAAAGCAACTCTTCGGCATCATCTATTACCCTCTGCTCAATGGTGGATTCAAGCTCTGACAGTCCTGTCCACATCAAGGTCGTATCCCCCACAATCAGTGGGGCAACGGCATGCAAGATGGTCACCTCCATGGGACCTGCCTCAGCGAGAAGCCATGCGACATGCTCTAGGACACGTTTAGAATTCGGAGAACTATCCACTGGTACCAGAAGCCTTCGAGAGTCTATCTTGCCATGTATTATGCACAGAATCGGCCCTTTGGTGTGCTGGAGCACCTTGTGTGTAACATTTCCCATTAAGAACTCTTCTATAGCGCTTGTACCATGACGTCCCAGCACTATCCCATCATAGGTGCCTTCCTGTTCCAGTGCCAGGATATCTCGGGCTACACCGGAAGAGAGCTCCTTGACCAGGGTGCGGATATTTTCCGGGTGAATGCCCGCCCCGGTCAAGATCCCCGTGGCCTCCTCCAGCACGAAGTCTGCTTTGTTCCGATTTTCCTTATGCACTTTTTCCGCGAAGTCTTGTATTTGCAACATCTCGGCCATACTTTCCCCTGGTTCCAGAAAAAGAGCAGGGATGTCAGGAAGTATATAGAGCAAGTCTATCTTCACCCGCGTACCTTTCCCCAAAATGAATACGAGATATTTAACTATGTCCATGCTCGCAGGCGACCCATCGATTCCTACTAGAATATGTTTTCCCATGTCAGTTATCCGTTATTTGTTGTCCGTTATTTGTTATTCGTTATTGGTTATTCGTTATTGGTCAAAGAAAGAGAGCTAAAGTGAACTAAAATGCCTCAATTCCTTAATTCCGCATTCTCAATTCCCCTGCCTCGCCATCATCTCCCTAGCGTGATCCAGGGTCTTCTTGGTGATCTTCACCCCTCCCAGCATACGAGCCAACTCTTTCACGCGGGCCTCTTCGTGCAAGGGCGTAATCGTGGTCCGGGTGCGCCCTCTGTTAATCCTCTTGGCAATCTTGAAATGATGCTTCCCAAACTGCGCCATCTGGGGCAGGTGTGTGATGCAGATTACCTGATGAAAACGGGCCAGGGACTGAAGCTTCCGGCCTACCACTTCAGCCACACCACCGCCAATGCCTGCATCTACCTCATCAAAGATTAGGGTCTCCACGGACTCCCGTGTTGCCAGAATCGCCTTCAACGCGAGAATAATCCGGGAAAGCTCGCCGCCTGACACGATCTGGATAAGCGGCCTCAAATCCTCACCCACATTGGGGGCAACCAGGAAATCGACACGGTCTATACCCGTAGCCTCAATACCACTGTTGTCCAACAAGAAATGAGGACCCGCGCTCTCATCAACCGGGCTGTGTTTGAACCTTACTTCAAACCGGGTTCCCGACATCCCCAACGAGGCCAACTCGTGCTGAACCTTGGCTGACAGTCGCTCAGCAGCTTTTTTCCTCTTCTCAGACAGCTCACGGCACATCTTGCAGATTTTCTCATACAACTGATCTACCTTTTCCTCTACCTCAGCTATCCGGTCCGGCAGGAATGATATGCGTTTTAGCTCCTCTTCAGCCTCCTTGCCGTAGGCCAAGACCGAATCAAGGGAACCCTCATATTTCCTTTTTAGACTCTGAAGCAGATCTATCCTAAGTTCTACTGCTTCCAGTCTGTCGCTATCAAAGATAATGTTCTGCAAATACCCCCGCAGCTCATTGGCAATGTCTTCCAACTCGAAAGAAGCCGACTCCACCCTCTCTGCCATAGGAGTCAGTGCCTGATCAATCTGACCGAGTGTTTGAAGCTCTCTTCCAACTTCGGTCAAATGTTCAAGGACCGCTCCGTGTTCTCCGTAGAGACGCTCCACACATCTGCCGGCACCTTCATACAAACGCTCCGCATGCTTAAGGCGTTGACGTTCTTGCTCGAGGTCCTCGTCTTCCTGAGGGGCTATTTGGCTCTGGTCGATCTCGTGACACTGAAATTCAAGAAGTTCACGGCGTTCGGATTGTTCGGTTAGCTGACGCTTCAGGGTGTCTCGCCTCCTGATCAGCGGAAGCATCTCTTGATAACACCTGGAGACATTGCCGCGAAGTTCGGACAATCCCCCATACTGGTCAAGAACTAGGAGGTGGTGTTCCGGCTTCAGTAAACTCTGGTGGGCATGCTGACCAGAGATACTGGCAAGATGCTCGTTTATAGTAGAAAGCATCTGCATGGTAGCCAGCCGACCATTGATATAGACCCTGTGGCGGCCGTTTCTATTAATGACACGGCGGGCCAACAGGCCTTCCGTCAGATCGAAACCCTGCTCCTGGGCAGCCCTTGCTGCAGGAGTTTCAGGCGGCACCTCAAAGAGGGCTTCCAGCTCGGCAGTCTCTTCAGAGGAGCGGATCAGTTCAGGCGAGGCACGGCCTCCAAGGATCAGGTTAACGGCGTTTATGATTATCGATTTGCCGGCACCTGTTTCTCCGGTCAATACTGTGAGCCCTTTTGCAAACCTAACAGAAAGGTCGTCAATGATTGCAAAGTTCTTTATGGAGAGTTCCCGAAGCATTCACTTATGAATTGACGATTGATGATTGTCGATTGTGAATAAAGTCTTTCAAGCATCGCGATAGTTCAGGATTCATCGCTTTTTCTGTCATTTCGACCAAAGGGAGAAATCTTCCGCTTCCAGTAGGTCTTACAACAAAGATTTCTCGCTTTCAGCCGGCGTAGCCGAGGCCACTATGGCGAAGTCGGCTCGCTCGAAATGACAATAGTGGCTCGAAATGACAATACGCGCTGGACTATCAACAATCATCAATCGTCATGATCGTCTCAAAAATCTCATCCAGCGCTCTGACTGACCTTGCATCATCCGGCAATTCCGTGGTGGCGCGCCCCTCGGCATCGTAGAGGGCAATCAACTCGTCCTCCGGCACGCAGCCTGCCAGGTTCAGTTTGGCATCATCAACCGCATCTTTGACAGCAGAGGGAAGATCTTGGTTGACCCGGTTTATGATCACATAGTCTTTCTTGATATTTAGCTTAAGCTCCCGGGCAAGATCTCGAATCCGCTTGGCTGCCAATATCCCCCGCTGGGTAGGATCAGAAACAATCAGCAGGGTATCAGCCCGCCGGGCCACCAGACGACTTATATGCTCCATGCCGGCCTCATTATCAAGGACCACTACCCGGTAGTTTCCGCAAAGGGTATCCATGTACCGGGAAAGGAGGGTGTTGGCATGACAATAGCAGCCCGGGCCTTCGGGCCGCCCCATAACGATCAAATCATACCCCTGGCTTTCTATCAAGGACTCGTGAACTTTATATTCCATATAGAGGTCCCTAGTCATACCCGGTGGAACACCATCTTTAAGCCCCTCCCTTGCCTCACCAAGGGTGGTCTCCACCGCCAGTCCAAGAACCTCATTCAAGTTCGCATTGGCATCCGCATCCACGGCAAGGATCGGCACCATCCCTTTCTTTAGAAGAAAGCGTATTAGAAGGCCTGCAATCGTGGTCTTGCCGGTTCCGCCCTTGCCGGCCATGGCAATGGTCATACTCATTACGCGTTCCTCTCGCTCTGGATCATCTGACACTTCGTGTCAAGGTATTCACACACAGTAGGGAAAAGGTGGGCTTCTGTGTGTGGTAGAAAGAGGGCTCCCATATACTTGTCCATGAAGGAATGGTTATCGCTCAGCTCAATATTGGTCATCATTTTAGCAATCCTTTCCGCCTCACTGAGCATTCCGCTGGAAAGGCACACCAATCGAGCCCCCAGCAGTGATCCGTTTCCCAGGAAATGAAACCTCTCAACAGGAATGTCCGGAAAAAGGCCGATCAACTTCCCCTTTTCAAGGTTGATGTATCGGCCAAAAGCGCCCGCAATAATTACCCGGTCCAGATCATCGAATGAAAGGTCCAGGCTCTCTAGAAGTGTGAGACATCCGGCAAAAAGCGCCCCTTTGGCACGGATTAGGTTTTCAATATCCACCTCGCTGATAACGATATCATGGCCGGTGTCCGAGTCTTCGGACCAGGCCAATACATATTCATAGCCGAATCGTCCCTTCCGTACGCGGTCAGAGGGCAAGGTGCGAATAAATTTGCCGTTGCGGTCGATCACACAGGCCGATAGCAACTCCGACAAGACACTGATCAGGCCCGATCCACATACACCTCGGGGTCTTGTCCTTCCCACTGTCACGACCATAGGTTCCAGTGTCACAGGGTTGATGTGAAATCCTTCAATGGCCCCGAGATCAGCCCGCATGCCGTGTTTGATTCCCCCACCCTCAAAGGCGGGGCCCATGGAACAGGCAGCGCAAGCCAGCCAATCGCGATTTCCCAAAACGATCTCCCCGTTGGTCCCAATGTCTATATAGAGTGTCAGTTCCTCTTTCTGGAACACGCCGGAGCCCAGGATTCCAGAGACTATGTCTCCTCCAACATAACTAGCCACAGAAGGAAAAGTATAAAGCTGCACACAGTCAGGCAGGTCAATGCCGACATCTGCTGCCACGTCCAGAAGCATGGAGGCAGCAGCCGGCACATAGGGTGCCTCTCTGATGTAACGGGTTTCCATGCCAAGGAAAAGGTGGGTCATGGTAGTATTGCCGGCGACAGCAATACACGAGATATTCTTCTTTGACTTCCCAGTCTCTTCCAAAAGCTCATCAATGACCTCATTGATGGAAGATACTACAACAGACTGCAACTTCTTCGGCCCTTCAGGCTTCAGTGCAAATACAATACGGGTAATGACATCAGCACCGTACTGAATCTGCCGGTTGTATTCAGCCTTCTCCGCCAGCCCCATCCCTGTTCGGAGGTCCACAAGCTGGCCGCTTACAGTGGTTGTCCCAATATCCAAGGCCAGCGCCAAGTTCTGGTCAGATGTATTACCACCTTCTATGCGCACGAGTTTCCATGGACGATTTTTCTCTATCCCGGGCAAAAACGCATCTCGCACCGGGTCTGTCGTCAGGGTGGCTGTAACAAACCAGTCATTGGTCCTCAAAATCTTCGGCATGGCCTTTATGCATCGTACATCTGCAGAAATATCTTCGATTTCATGCTGTTGTCTCAGGCCCTGGGAAAACCGAGTCAGGTCGCTTACGTTGTCTTGTAGTGTTGGCGCAGAGAGTCGAAGGGGCACCTTGATGGCCATGGGGTCCAGCTTCCATCCCTCGGCCAGAGGTTTTGTGTCAAGGGCAGAAACCTTACGCTCTGCCTTACCCATATCGAGTTGCTGGGCAATGACCAGCTTCAATCCTCTAGATTCAACCGGGATACGCACGGTACAGTCTGACATCACAGAGGTCCTACACGCCTGACGCCATCCCGCGTCGTATTTATCCTGACTTATCTTCTCGGTCTTTTCGCTATCAACCTCCCCTGCCTCAATCATCACGCGGCACTTGCCACAAACACCCTGCCCCCCGCATGTAGCATTGATGTGAACGCCCGCCGCAAGGGCTGCCTCCAGGAGGTTGGTACCCTTGTCAACACGGATTTCAATATTGTCCGGCTCAAAAGTAACGGTGTATTTCATAGCGAACTTTGGGGCTTCTCCCTCTGCGAGCTGTAGGCTCTATGAGCCGGAAGCCAATCGGCCTGCCCTGCCCGCCCTAGCGCGACAGAAGTTGGACAATGCCCAGGGGAAAAAACCCGGTCTGTCTTCGACCCTGAGCTCAGACCGAAGGGGGCCAGGGACGCGACAGGTTCAGATCGATGCATGGTGCCTCTCATCCCGGTCTGTCTTCGACCCTGCCTTCGACATGAGCTCAGGCCGAATGTAGCTCAGACCGAAGGGGGCCAGGAAGTATTGGAGCACTCCGTGAACGATTATCAGATAATAATAGCATAGCTTGGCCTGAAATGCTATGCGCTATACTACTCTCTGCGCTATGCATTTTGATAAAAAAAGGCCGCTCGGGTCACCCGACCAAGCGGCCTGTCTATTCGGGTCAGGTTTTTAAGGCCTTGATCCTTAACCGTTCAGCTTTGAGCTTTCAGTCCTCCTCCTGACCTGCCATCTGTCGATAGGTCTCATACCTTTCTCTCATGTCCGCCTCGGCCTTTTGAAAAAGCTTTTTCGCGTTTTCCGGAAAGGTTCTTGTCAGGCTGGAGTAACGCACCTCGCCCATCAGGAATTCCTGAAAATCGCCTTTTGGTTCTTTGGAATCAAGGATAAAGGGATTCTCCCCTGCATCTTTTCGTCTTGGGTCATATCGATACAGGGTCCA
Organism: Desulfobacterales bacterium; assembly: GCA_030613145.1. Classification (GTDB taxonomy): domain Bacteria; phylum Desulfobacterota; class Desulfobacteria; order Desulfobacterales. The sequence continues at coordinate 9,821 of JAUWMM010000028.1, forward strand.
GTAACCCGCGTCCACAGCCCGCTTCTCCTCGTGCTGGCTCCTGCCCATGTTGATGCCATGGTTGATACAGGGCGAATAGGCGATGATCAGAGATGGTCCCTTGTAGGTTTCGGCCTCAACCAATGCCTTCATAAACTGATTCTTACTGGCACCCATGGCAACAGATGCCACATACACGTAGCCGTAAGTCATGGCCATCCTGCCCAGGTCTTTCTTACAGGTTGGTTTGCCCCCTGCTGCAAATTTTGCCACAGCCCCTGTGGGGGTTGCCTTTGAAGACTGTCCACCAGTGTTGGAATAGACCTCTGTATCCATGACCAGAATGTTGATGTCATGTCCCTGGGCAATTACATGATCCAACCCGCCATAACCAATGTCATAGGCCCAGCCATCACCACCAAAGACCCAGATCGATTTTTTGACAAGGTAATCACTTCGATCAAGGATTTCGGAAAGCAGTGCACGGGCGGAATTCTCTTGATTGAGAATTTCAAGTTCGGCAAGCTCTTCTATCATGTGGCCATACTCCCTGGATTTATCTGCGTCATACATGTTCTCCAGCCAACCGTTTAATGCCTCTTTCAGCCCTTTTGACACCTTAGCATTCAGGGCCTCACGAATAAGGTCAGCCAGTTTGTCTCGCCTATGAGTCACACCCAGCTCCATTCCAAAACCATACTCTGCATTGTCCTCGAAGAGAGAGTTGGCCCAGGCAGGACCATGCCCATCTTCATTGACCGTATAAGGACAACTCGGTGCAGAGCCTCCGTAGATGGAGGAACAACCCGTGGCATTGGCGATCATCATGCGATCACCAAACAGCTGGGTGACGACCTTTACATAGGGAGTTTCACCACAGCCGGGACAGGCTCCGGAGAACTCAAAGAGAGGCTGCCGGAACTGGCTCCCCTTAACCGAGGTGACAGGCATTACGTCATCCATGACAGGGAGTTCGGTAGAGAATTTATGATTAGGAACCTGTACTTCTGTTTGTGTGGTCAGCGGCCGCATTACCAAGGCCTTCTTCTTGGCCGGACAGATGT
>JAUWMM010000219.1 GCA_030613145.1 Desulfobacterales bacterium
ATAAAAATCTTGTTCATCCTGTTAATCCTGTCAAAAAGAGTCCTGCCGTACGCGGCCAATTTAACACTAAAATGATCGGTTCCAGGTTCAGGGTTCAAAGGTTATAGTCTACTTTACAAGGGTTCAGGGTTCACGGTTCAGGGTTGACAACCTTTGAACCTATGAACTTTGAACGGTGAACTTTCTTTGTTGACGCGTTATCCTTTTGCTAACAGACAGTTAGGGCTCTTCACCCGGGCACCGTAAACGTTGCACCGCTCCCCCCAGGTATTACTATCTTGGTTACAAAAATTGTCACACAGGTGACAATATTTTGCGATCTCGGGGTAATCCGACACCGGTTGTTTTGGACGCGTTTTCAAAATGAGTTGTAATACCATATAGTTGTGAAGCATACCTCCTGTTTCAGGGGTTGTGGCATATATATTGCTGAGAAAGGGTGTAAACGGATCGATTTAACCAATCAACACTTTACCAAAACAACGGAACCTTAAAGGGGGGTGATTCAAACTAAGGCTGTATTTGACGGAATCGAGAAGCAATTTTTTGAGCGGAACGACTAATATAAAAGGAGGTATTACAATGTTACAAAAACTGACAAGAAGAAACGAAGAGGGTTTTACCCTCATTGAGCTGATGATCGTTATTGCTATCATCGGCATCCTGGCGGCGATCGCTATCCCGAACTTTATCGCCTACAGGAAGCGATCTTACAACACAGCGGCTAATGCTGACACGAAGAACCTTTACACGTCAGCCCAGGCTTACTTCACCGACAATCCCGATGGGGATACAACTACTTTAGGCCACTTTATAACCTACGGTTTTCGGCAGACGAGGAAGGTTACCGTTACCGTCATAACTGGCACCCAGGGGTCTTTTTCAGCCAACGCGTATCACAATGCCGGCAACAAGACCTACCATGTTGACACTGACGGCGGCATTACGTCTTCTGTTTAGTTAACTGATCGCATTCAAAGGGAGATAGGCTACCGGAAAGCAGTGGCCTATCTCCTTTTTTTGTGGCATCATTCTGTCGATCTCTTCGCGTTAAACATATCATTGAAAAAAGCGCCCTATGGCCATTTCAGAAGGAAACACCTCTTTTAGCAATACCACAACTCTGTCCACACATGTTTTGGCGTTTTTGGCATTTCCCCTGATCGGTCTGCTGCTCTATGGTCATACCCTGCAAGCGCCATTCTACTTAGATGATTTCATCAACATCAGGGATAGACTTTGCGCCATGAACTCCCTGTCCCCGGGCGACTTTATCCGTGCCGCATTTGAAAGTCTCGCCCATCGCCGCCCGTTGGCCAATCTCAGCTTTGCCCTGAACTACTATTTCCACGGATTTCGCCTTCCGGGGTACCATTTGGTCAACATAGTGATACACGTAACAAACGGCCTACTCCTCTACCTATTAATATTCAAAACCATCACCCTGCCGTGGCAACGTCACACATGCCGGCATCCCGCGTGGGTAGCCGTCCTGGCCAGCCTGCTGTGGTTCGTTAATCCCATACAAATTCAGTCCATCACGTACATTGTTCAGCGCATGAACAGTATGGCCGTTCTCTTTTTCTTATGTTCGTTCCTTTCATACCTTTATGCCCGACTGGCCGAAAAAAGGCAGACCTGTATCGCCCTACTTGGGCTGTGTGCATTGTGTTGGGTCTTTTCCATGGCCTCCAAAGAAATCGCATTGACACTTCCCGGGCTAATATTAGTCTATGAATGGTTTTTCTTCCAAAATTTGGAAAGGGCATGGATTAAAAAATCGGCCATCTATGTTGTGACAGGCTTAGCCGGAGTGCTGACAGCCGTATATCTTGTTTACCATCACACCCCATTTAGCTTCTTGACCTCGATCTTTCAGCCACGGCCATACACGGCTCTGGAAAGGTTTCTTACAGAGGGCCGAGTTATTCTCCTTTATATCAGCCTGTTGGCTTATCCCCATCCAGGGAGGCTTAACCTCAATCATGACATCGCCATATCTCGCAGCCTGCTTGATCCTTTCACCACCCTCCTCTCGTTCGTAGCTCTTTTAGTTCTGTTGGTCTTTACAATTCGGACGGCCAAACGATATCGCATCGTCGCTTTTTGCATGATCTGGTTCTTTGCAAACGTTGCAATAGAGGCGCTTGCCGCCGATACCGAACCCATGTTTGAGCATCGGATGTACCTTCCTTCCATGCTTTTTTTTGTGCCTTTTGTGTGGGCTGCTTTCAGAGGCATCAACAAGCCAAAAATCATTGTTCCTGTTATAACCGTAGTGCTAATAGTTTTTTCGTTCTGGACATATCAAAGAAATGCTTTGTGGAACGACCCTGTGGCCTTTTGGGAAGATGCGGCAAGAAAATCCCCGGAGCACTTTCGTTCCCATACCAGTCTTGGCATCAGCTATATGCAAGCAAAAGCCTACGATAGTGCCCTAAAGCCTCTTCAAAAGGCATTGACGTTGAGCCCGCCTTATCCAACCGAGATATATGCCAACATAGGATTGTCCTACTTGGAGATCGGGAAACAAGACCTGGCCCGACAAAATCTGGAAAAGGCTGTGTCGCTCAATCCAAATAACTTCGTTGGGCTCGACCTCCTTGGTACTTTATACGGAAAAAAGAAAGGCTATAGGGAAGCCATCCGGTATTATAAGGGGGCGATTACAATCAATCCGAACTTTGCCCCTTCATATTACAACCTTGGGACCCTATACGGGGAGATGGGGGACGTGGACAATGCCGTCAAGATGTTGACACAGGCACTCGCCTTGAGGCCTATGTGGAGTGAGGCATACAGCACCTTAGGCCTAGTGCGGGCCGAGCAGGGCCGCTATGACCTTGCTGAGGAGGCGCTTCTGAAGGCTGTAAGAATCAACGCCAAGGCCCACAAAGCCCTGTTCAACCTGGCCAAGGTCTATGATCTGACCGGCCGGCATGAAATGGCAGCAAGAACATACGAGACTCTTGTCGGAATGAATCCGGAAGATGTCGAAGCCATGCATAACCTTGGTATAATATATCTGAAACACCTAAAAAATATTCAACAGGCCGCATTTTACTTCAAGAAGGCCCTGGCTACAGATCCGGAGTACGATCACGCGGCCATTGCAAAAAATATCTTGTCCCAAATAGCAGTCAAACCATGATATAGATCCTAAACCGGATAAACCGGAATTGAGGGATTGCGAATTGAGGGATTTAGGAATTAACCGCACGCATAGAACTTTTTGCCGACAGGATTGACCCCAGTACGATGCTCCCACCTACGGGGCAGGCAGGATTAACATGATTTCTTTTCATCTATTCCGTTTCCTGAAACCAAGAAAATCCAGTATATCCTGCCCGCCCCGTTAAATGAACCACCATATTTAACTGGGGTGTATCCTGTCTAAATAAAACACGAGGTTAGGAGCGACTTAGCTTAATGCTCAAAGGGAAACAGATCGTGGTGGTCATGCCTGCCTACAATGCAGAGAGGACTCTACGAAAGACCTATGCGGAGATCCCGAAAGAGATCGTAGACGATGTCATCTTGGTGGACGATCAGAGCCGGGATAGGACACCTGAAATTGCCCGGTCTCTCAATATCAATACAATCATTCATTCAAAAAATCGGGGTTATGGAGGCAATCAAAAAACCTGTTACAAGGAAGCCTTGAAATTGGGAGCGGATATCGTCATCATGGTGCATCCTGATTACCAATATACCCCAAAACTCATCACTGCCATGGCCTCCCTCATAGCCGAAGGGCTCTTTGATTGCGTCTTGGGATCACGAATATTGGGGGTAGGTGCCTTACGGGGAGGCATGCCACGTTACAAATATGTAGCCAACCGCGTACTTACCCTTGTCCAGAATTTATTGTTGGGCTACAAGCTGTCTGAATATCACACGGGCTATCGAGCATTTTCCAGAAGGCTTCTGGAAACACTCCCACTGAAAAACAATGACGACGATTTTGTCTTTGACAACCAGATGCTTTCTCAAATCATTTACGCCGGACACAAGATTGGCGAGATAACTTGTCCGACACGCTATATGGAAGATTCCTCTTCCATTGGTTTCCCCAAGGCGCTCTTGTATGGGTTCGGGGTTATCAAAACGTCAGGTGCATTCAGGCTACACCGGTGGGGACTATGCCGAAATCGCCTTTTCGCCCCGCTTGACGGTACACCGGATTGATCCATGGCTTCAATCAAGGGGTCTTTCCCATAGAAGGGATCGTCCGATTCTAGATAGTGCCCATCCACGAATCGAACAAACTCAATGGGCACTATCGTAAGTTTCCAATTCAGAAATGAGCAATTTTCTGCAAGGTCAAGGAAAACAAGGGGTTGCGCGGAGGCGTACCGAGGTACGTCGCACAAGCAACCACGCAGTCTTGTCAGCCTCCGGCTGATTGACGCCGATTCAGCCGTTCAGCCGTCGCAGCCAGTGCTTTGGCGAAGTCGGC
>JAUWMM010000297.1 GCA_030613145.1 Desulfobacterales bacterium
CCCCGACGTCTCGTACCTGAACCTAAGCTTCGACGCCAAATTGGATAGCGAAAGTTGTTTGGCAAATGTCTCTTGAACATATAGAAAAGATTAAAACTTTCTTGTTGGCACTTGCTCCCGATATATTTGGCAACCCCCCTGTATTGTTTGCATATCTTTACGGAAGTTATGCTACCGGATTAGTACATCCTTTCAGCGATTTGGATATAGGCATTTATGTTGAAAAAATATCTCGTTTTTCAAAGGTCTCAGGCCTTTGCCCGGAAGGGGGAGGATCGGTCCTCAAGCGAAGTGTTCCTTTCAGGAAAGATACAACATGACTGCGCCCGACAACATGATGCTGGCTCCCAGGAGCCTGAGCCTGATATGCGCTTCCTTGAATATCAGGCCGCCGTACAGGACGCTGAAGATCAGGCTGGTTCTCTTGACAGCGATCATGTAGGAAACCGGGGCGAGTTGGATGGCATGGAAATGGGTTAATGTAGCCATTGCCATCACCAAGCCTCCCAGTGCGAGCCAGATCAAATTTCGGCCTTTCAAGTTAACCGTTGCCACACGACGCTTTATGCGCCAGCCTGCAATAGCAAGCATAGGAACGGATACCGATATTGTGTAAAAGATCCCGAAGAATAGTGGATCGGAAAGCTGAACGCCCTTTTTCCCCAGGGTCGATGTCAGGCTCCAGATAATTGCTACCACAAGCATACGCCGTGAGCCGGGAGACTTGAAGATTGCCTTAAAGGGGGCAAGAGGATGTTGGACAAAGCGTTCGATATTCAACACGTAGGCGCCAACCGTGACAATCAGTATTCCAAGGAGGCCCTGAAAGGATATTCTTTCTTGCAACAGGAGGGCGGCTGTGAGGATCGCAAAGACGGGTGTAAAGCTTAAATACGGTACGCTAAGGGACAGAGGTGCCATCCTGATTGCACTGAGATATATGTAATAGGCAAGAATCTCAAAAGGGATCTGAATAGCCATGAGGACTATCAGATCCCGACTTAACGGGAACGAATCCAATCCTATCAGTAGGGGCACAAGGAAGGTGAGTGATGTCAATACCATGCCGCAGCCTATTGTCCATTCGTCATTGTCCCGCATCAACAGCTTTGAAAAAAGCTCGCTTGTGGACATAAAATAGGCGCAGGCAAGGGACAGCACGAACCAGTTCATGTCTATTTCCTAACCCGGACAAGCAGGACAAGCTCAAAGCTGAAGGCTGAAAGCCCGCCCTGGTGCTTATGCTCATGCTCACTATAGGCTACAAAGCTGATAAACCCCGGTCTGGGCCAGGGCTCAATGCAACACTTAGTTCTTGGACGCCTATCTTGTCTTCCTTGCAGCTTTGAGTTTTGACCTTCCAAATATCGTCCTCCATGGAAAAGTTTTTGCCAGAAAAAGCACGAATTTCACAAGAAAATTGCCTAACATCGCCGGCAAGGGAATAGAGAATGAGGTAGATAAAGAGTGCCCTATTTGAGGCGAGACCTTACCATGCCCACCACGGATAAGGGCTATACGGATAGCAGTGCCAGGGGTAGTGCCAGCAGTGGGGGTAAGGATCGTAGGGTCTTGCGTAACTCGTTTCCTTGGGCCACAGATGGAGTTCCTCGGCTTCAATGACCGGATACCGGTACAAGCGATTTCCCAATGGCTGTGGCCGGATTCCTGCAACTTTGCCCCCTACGGTAACCTTGCGACCCTTACTGTAAATTTCCGGATCGAGGAAATTTACAGTTTGGATCAAAAACCGACCCTCAGAAAGATCTCGTGACCCGGGTTTATTTTGAGCATCAAGCGGTGCCTGCAACATTGTGAGCAGGCTGCCATTCGGCTCGTTCACCGTCTCGAGAATATAGCCTCCCAAAATTACCCTTTCGCCCTGGTGAGCCTCTATCTCATCGAGCAGCTCTTGGAAGGGGACAGGTAGTCCGACCTGCTGCCGAAATTGCCTGGAAAGCGCGGGAGCACAGTTGGGCAGGCCGCTGCAGGCAAACAACAGAATGAAAAGCAGAGTTAGCTTGTACATGCTCCTGTGCTTACCCCTTATGGGCATCGTGACCGGAATGCCGTTAGAACCAGGTTCCGACACCGACGCCAAAATGGATGCTCGGGGAGGCCTGTCGTGCCCTAGGCCATAGCTTGATCTCAATTGTCTCCACCAGGGGATAGACATACTGAAAACCTCCTATGGATCGAACCTCACTGGTACGTAGCCTTCCCACTACGGTCAGCAGGCTTCCTTCTTGATAGATGGCAGGATCCAGAAATTGCTCTGATCGTACCAGGTAACGGCCCTCGGATCGATCACCATCCTGAGGCCGATCCGTTCTGTCGAGAGGAAATTGCAAGACCGTAATTTCGGAGGAGGTTTCAGAGCCTTTGGTCTCTATGATCTTCCCACCGAGTATGACGATCTCGCCTAAATGTTCATCGGGAGCCTTTTGCAACTCCGCAAACGGGCCATTGTAGGTCACCTGGGAGCGCACCTGTCGCGAAATGCCCGTTGCGCAGCCAATTATAATCAAGACAAGACAGATACTAAGGGCTCGCTCAAAAATAACTTCACATTTTGATGCGCCGATCCATCCCGCCTGGCTGCGTTGCTCGTCCGTTAAATAGCTTGCTATTCGCTCTCCTCGCGTCTTGCCATGCGTGCGCCTCGACTCCTGAAAATGTAAATTTATTTCTTCGCGAACCCTAAGAAGTCGAACAGTCCATTTCACTGCTTTTTTCTCCTTTCATTCTCTGAAACCGGATTGCCCTGACAAACCACTTTGTTTATAGGTAAGTTAAAGCTTTTCCTCCATTATCTTGAGGATCTCTTCGTCGGTCCGTATCATTCCATCCTTGGCAATCTTACCCAGATTGGCAAGCGATTCGCTGCCGGTTCGGCCGACTATGCCATCGCTGAAGGGTATGCCAATTCCACTCATAGCTAAAGCTGTGGATCTAAAGGCAGCATCCACTGCAGTCATAGTCTTGAGCGCACAGCCGATCTTTGCACCATCGCAGATCATCCCGGTGACGTTACCCACCATATTGTTGATGGCAAATGATATCTCTTTTTCGCCCCCGTCCTGGAGGTAGACCAGGGCGCATGCCAGTCCAATGCCCGCAGCGTTGGAACATCCGCATACTGCGGAAAGCGTTCCAAGTGCTTCAGTTGTTTTTGAGGTAAAGAGCATCGCCAGTA
>JAUWMM010000258.1 GCA_030613145.1 Desulfobacterales bacterium
CAACAAGTAGCCTTTTTGTGCGGCTTTTTCTACGATCGCCTCTTGGTTATAGATGCTCAAGGTTTCAAGGGCAGCAGCTGCAGCAATAGGGTTTCCGGAAAAAGTGTGACCATGATAAAAGGTGTGGTCTTCAGGTTGATCCCTAAACGTGTCAAATATCTTATCTTTGACAACCGTGGCACTGATGGGCAGATATCCTCCCGCAAGGCTTTTCCCCAGACAGACGATATCCGGATCGACATCTCCGTGTTGGAAAGCAAACATCTTGCCCGTCCGTCCGAAACCAACGGCAATCTCATCAACGATTAGCAAAACATTCTTCTCTTTGCATAGCTGGTCGAGAAGTCTAAGATATTCAGTAGGATAGATTCTCATGCCGGCCGCTCCTTGACACAATGGCTCAACGATTACAGCGGCCAACTCGTCTGCGTGCTGATCAAAAATAGCCACCATGGACTCAAAGCACTCCTGATTACAGGAGGCGGGCTTTTTTTCATGTCGGCAACGTCCACAATAAGGCGATTCAGCACGATAGGCGGGGTACAATAACGGCCTGAACTGTGAATGAAACCCTTCCAGGTAACCCACTGACACTGCCCCCAAAGTATCGCCATGGTAGGCATTCTCAAGTGAGGCAAATCTATTGCGCTCAGGACGCCCCAGGTTGTGCCAATGTTGAATGGCTATCTTAAGGGCGGCCTCCACTGCGCTGGCCCCGTCGCTGGCGAACAGGACGTGACAGGGATAAGAAAAAAGATTAACAAGTTCTGCGGCCAGTTCAATAGCACGAGGATGAGAAAGGTTGCCCAGGATGCTATGTTGCAGTTCGCGAGCCTGCCGTATGATTGCCTCAACCAACCGGGGATGATTATGTCCCAGATTGCAGGCCCACCAGGATGAAATGGCATCTACATATTTGTTCCCCTCAGCATCAAAGAGATAAACTCCCTCTCCCCTCGTTATGATGGGAAAGGCAGCGGCGTCTGCTGCTGTATGGCGGGTATATGGATGCCAGATGCTTCGCCTGTCCATCTGCTTGTATTGATAGGAGTTTATGGCCATAGGCCATGGATCCTTTCCAACAGGTCTTTTGCTGAGGGCAAATGAGGTGAACATGCATCCAGGAAATCTTTATATGGTTTCGCCTTGATTTCTTTAATGAAGGGAAGATGCCCCAAAACAGGCGAACCACCGAATCGCTCGATGGTCAAGCGGTTGTCACTCACAATCTCGTCCCGCAATAGTTCAGGATCTTTACCCCCACCCAAACCCTCCCCCTTCAAGGGGGAGGGCAGGGTGGGGGTGCCCTGGTGGGAATCATTAAATATTATGCCTAAAACCGGGACTCCAGCCCGCGCAAGTTCTCGCAATGAAAGCAGTGTGTGGTTGATGGTTCCCAACCATGGTCGAGCCACCAAAAGCACAGGTAATGAAAGCCTAACCATCAAATCGAGCATAGTCTTTTCGCTGTTGATCGGCACGAGCACTCCCCCTGCGCCTTCAACGATGACCAAGTCATGACCTGCCTTCAACGCCGAAAAGTCATCAACTATGCGAGAGACTGATATTGTTTCGCATGCCTGCGCGGCTGCCAGGTGGGGGGAACAAGCTGGTTGAAAACAGTAGGGCGCCATGAGCCTACGTTCGGCAAGCGGCGGCACAAGATTTACCATATTAATGCAGAATTCAAGATCAACAGCGACCAAACCACCTGCCTTGGGAGTACAGCCGGTCTGAACGGGCTTCATGGGGATGGCGTCAATACCGTCTGCCCGAAAGATCGAAACCAGTGCAGCTGTAATCACTGTTTTTCCGACCCCGGTATCTGTGCCCGTCACAAAAATTCCCATGTCGTTCACAAAGATGCTGTCGTAAAGAGAAGAAGTTTGATAAGCGTTTTTTCAGACAAAAAGGTTGCCGCGGTCGAGGCTCCGGTATTGAATCGCCTCTGAGACATGATGCGCTGCGATGTCTGGGGTCTGTTCCAGGTCGGCAATAGTTCTTGCGATTTTCAGGATCCGGTTGAAGGCCCTTGCCGAAAGCCCCAGTTTGTCAATTGCTGCTTCAAGGAGGCTGTGGGAATCCCTGTCTACAGGACAATATTTTTTGATCTGGCGGTTGTTCATCTGGGCATTGCAGTGAATCTTTGTCCGTTTCAGCCTCTCCGACTGCACAGCACGGGCCAGATTCATGCGCTTTCTGATATCTGCAGAGGTTTCAGCGTCGTTTTGACTGGCAAGGTCCTTGTAGCTCACAGCCGGAACATCCACGTGGATGTCTATGCGATCCATCAGCGGACCGGAGACCTTTGACCGATACCGATGAATCTTTGTATATGTGCACGTACATTCATGGTTTGGGTCGGAAAAGTACCCGCAAGGACACGGATTCATGGCAGCTACCAGCATGAACCGTGCCGGATAGGTAATACTGGTAAGAGCCCGAGCAATGGTTACGTAGCCGTCTTCCATGGGTTGGCGCAGAACCTCAAGTACATTTTTTTTGAATTCCGCCAGTTCGTCCAGGAAAAGCACTCCGTTGTGCGCTAAGCTAACTTCGCCGGGTCTCGGGATATGCCCCCCGCCGATAAGACCGGCGTCGGATATGGTATGGTGTGGAGAACGAAAGACCCTGTTTGTGATCAATGCCTGAGACTTCCTGAGCATGCCCAGTACGCTGTACACCTTGGTTGTTTCGATTGCTTCTTCAAAGGTGATAGGAGGCAGGATAGTTGCCAAGCGTTTTGCCAACATGGTCTTGCCTGCACCGGGGGGGCCAATCATAATAACATTATGTCCACCTGCTGCTGCCACCTCCAAAGCTCGCTTAACATGCTCTTGGCCTTTGACTTCACAGAAGTCGATCTCAATTGGGTATGCTCCCTGAAAAATGGTTTGGACATCGACAGATTCCGGCTGAATGAGCTTAAGACCACACAGAAACTCTACCAACTCACCCAGTGTAGGCACAGAGAGGACTTCTATGCCGTCTACCACAGCTGCTTCGCCGGCATTTTCCCTCGGGAGAATCATACCCCGAAAGCCGGAATTCCTGGCCAACAAGGCCACCGGAAGTGAGCCACGCACCGACTTGATGCGTCCATCAAGAGAGAGTTCTCCCAGGATCAGGTATTCGGTGAGTCGTCCGTGAGGTACAATCCCGGTGGCAGCCAAAATGCCCAGTGCAATGGGAAGGTCAAAACCAGTTCCCTCCTTCTTGATATCAGCGGGTGCCAGGTTAACCGTGATGCGATCGTCCGGAAACCTGTAGCCGGAATTGTTGATTGCAGACTTGACCCTGTCTTTACTTTCCTTTACGGCAGCCTCTGGCAGGCCCACCGTGGCAAAGCTTGGCAGTCCTCGCCTAATATCGACTTCCACCTCCACGGTATAAGCATCAACCCCAAGGACAGCGCTGCTAAAAACTCTGGAAAGCAAGACCCCCTCCCTTATGACATCCCTTTACGGTTTAGTACGACTTCGATTTTTCAAGAATTGATGGTTTCGTAAAAAATTCCAATAAGTTGTCATTTCAAGCGAGCCGACTTCGCCATAGTAGCCTTGGCTACGACGGCTGAAAGCGCCCGCCCTGCCCGCACTGGCGCGACAGCTTTAGCATTGATGTCTGTCCCAGTCATCCCGGTCTGGGCCAGGGCCGCTACATGAGAATAATAACCGGCGCTATGTAAGAACTCGGTCTGTCTTCGACCCTGCCTTCGACATGAGCTCCCTTCGGTCTGAGCTCAGGGTCGAAGACAGGCCGAATGTAGCTC
>JAUWMM010000150.1 GCA_030613145.1 Desulfobacterales bacterium
GAGGCGACCAGGGTTCAAAGGTTATAGTTTACTTTACAAGGGTTCAGGGTTCAAGGTTCAGGGTTGACAACCCCTGGCCCAGACCTGGTTGGTGAGCATGATAGTCTCTCACGAGCGTGTCGCGCTAGGGCAGGCTTTGAACCTATGAACTTTGAACGGTGAACTTTCTTTATTGACGCGTCATCTTTTTCAGCCGTCGCAGCCAGTGCTTTGGCGAAGTCGGCTCGTAGCTAAAGCTACTTTGGCGAAGTCGGCTTGCTAACAGCCAGTTGGGGCTCTTCAACCAGGAACCGTGAACGTTGAACCGCTCAACCCAGGTATAAGGTTGTTTGTTTTGTTTCCATCACGCCATATGATAATAAGAATGTAATTATGATCGAAGTTGGCCGAACACCACGTTATCGCGGATGGCTTGAGTCCTGCGCGGTCTACGCAGACCGACGGGTCCTGTCTATCTTTTTTCTCGGCTTCTCGAGCGGGCTGCCGCTCGGGCTGACCTTTGGAACCCTGGCCTATTGGCTTGCAGAAGTTGGGGTAAGTAAGACCACCATCGGCCTGTTCGCCCTGATGAGTACCCCCTATACCCTTAAGTTCCTATGGGCTCCTCTCATGGACCGGATGCCTGTGCCCTATCTCACTCGCCGGCTGGGACGCCGCCGCGGGTGGGCCATTCTCACCCAACTGGCACTAATGGCCACTATCGCATGCCTTGGTGCAACAAACCCGGCAGCACATCCGGGGCTCACCGCCCTCTTCGCCTTCATGATAGCCTTCTGGTCTGCGAGTCAGGACATCGTGATCGATGCCTACAGGGTCGAAATCCTGGAGGAACGCCAGTACGGTGCGGGCGCGGCTATGATCGTGCTCGGGTACCGCTTTGGCAGCCCATTGGTCTCGGGTGCAGGGGCGTTTTACTTGGCAACCTATTTGGACTGGCTTACCACCTACGGGGTCATGGCCGGTCTTATGAGCGTGGGGATTATCACGATTCTTGTTAACCCTGAGCCCAAGGTGCAAAAAAGCCGTGAATCGGTCGAGCACGAGTCTCGGATTGCCGCTTACATTGAGTCCCGCCCCCACCTTAGAGGAAAGAAGGCACAGGCGCTCGCATTGATCTATGGCGCCGTGATCAGCCCCTTTGCCGAGTTCATGACACGTCGCGGCTGGCTGGTGATACTCTCGTTCATCCTGTTTTACAAGTTCGGCGATGCCCTGGCCTGGGTGATGAGCAATCCCTTCTACGTAGAGCTGGGCTTTACCAAGATCCAGATTGCCAACATCAGCAAGGTATTTGGCATCACAGCCACTATCATCGGAAGCGTTATTGGCGGTGTCATCGTAGACCGCATGGGTATCCTAAAAAGTCTCTTAGTGTGCGGCATCCTTCAGATGCTATCGAATCTGATGTTCGCCGTGCTAGCCATGGCGGGTAATGACCTTCGCATGCTTACGCTTGCCATCGCGGTGGAAAACCTCAGCGGGGGCATGGGCACTGCGGCCTTTGTCGCCTACCTGTCGAGCCTCTGCAACATTGCCTACACCGCTACCCAGTACGCCCTGCTGACGTCATTTATGGCCTTTGGCCGCACCCTGCTCTCTTCATCAGGCGGGTGGCTGGCAGATCAAATGAGCTGGGTTAGTTTCTTTGTGGTAACAACTGCGGCGGCCCTCCCAGGATTACTCTTGCTGGTATGGATCATCAGGCGTTTTTCCGTCGGGGCATACCCCACACAATTGCAGCAGGGGCAGTAGAAGTAATCGAGTGATTCTGGAATGCGCTCTAGTGTCGTGTCCCAGAAGTTATTTACAATAACCAAAGCAAACATGATCTTAGCGTTGAGGCGTTAAAATGTAAAACTCGAAGCACGAAATTCGAAATCCGAAACAATATCAAAATTCGAATTCTCTAATGTTCTAAACAGGTTTTGGATTTTGGTCATTAGATATTCGAATTTGTTTCGAGCTTCGATATTCGAATTTCGGATTTATAATATCGCCTATGCGGGTACAGCGCAATCTCTGAAATTATGTCAGTTATTCCTGGGACACGACATTAGAAGCCATTTAATCTGCATTTTGCAAAAATTCTATGTACCCCCTAACTGAATTAGCCACAAAAAATCTTTCCCTCTTTTGTGTATCAGGTTCCATAAACTTGAAGGCCTTTAAATCCGGATCTTTTTCCAGGAGGCTATTCACACATCTCATCATAAGATCATCGGAACCGGCTGACATCTCTTTCTGAATAAGCTCTTTCCATCTGAGAATCTGAGCCCTGAACCGCTTCAGCATCTGGCAAGAGTTTTGGGCATCTCCAAAATGGGCATAGCATATATGCTGGTCTTCAAGGGCCATCAATCTATCCACACTCTCCAAGAAATCTTTCATAAAGAACCTGGGAGGGGTAGCAGGACGCAGGTAATCCGTATCCAGCACAGAAAAATAGTTGCCACCGGCCTCACCGGCAAAAAGATTCCCACCATAACTGAAACTGAGGTGGTGTGGAGCATGGCCCGGAGTCTCAATGACCGTAAGATTTTTTATGCGTGCCTGTGCGTGGGAGATACACATCTTCTCTTTTACAGCTTGCGGACAGCCATAGGCTTCGGCAATCTCTCCAAGAACCTTTTGACTCCCCTCCCATAGCCTAGAGGGATCTACGAGATGCCTTATCCCCTTTTCATGACACACTACTCGGGCCTTCGGGAAATGCTCCAGAAATCCGCCCAGTCCACCTGCATGATCGATGTGTATATGCGTAACTAGTACGTAATCCACCCTCTTAATGTTCATCTCCATAAGGGTCTCAATCAACCTGCCCACTGAATTGGCCGGCCCCACATCCACTACCAAATTGATATCTCCACTGCAAACCCACGAGCCTATAAAATGATCATAACCAGGAATTTTCTGTTTGATCTCTATGAGCAAGCAATCATGCTCTTTCAACATATGAGCCCTTTCGGATAGGATATTCCTATGCTCAACTTAAACTGACTTTTGGCCCTTAAGCTTTATAGCGTAAGCTTCGTGTTCAAAGGGATGAACAGTGGGCAGTTTTTGAAAAAGCCAGCCTTCATAGATCTTGTTACCATCTTCGTGGACCACCACCTTGGCAGCAGGATTTCTGGGTTCATTAGACAGAGACGTTATTTCCTTGGATGACATAGAAAAATCAGGCAGAAAAGTCAGCACACTTATGCTTATCTTGGAGTTGGGAATATTGAAGCCCTTGTTAATATCAACCACATAATCTTTTTGCTCACCGGTCTGTTTATCGTCAACCTCTATTACCACAGACTTCCATTTATTATGCACATCCGGAGGTACGGACACGGGCACTCGGTCTTTCTTTTCCCGTGGTGAATCGACTCCTTCATGTCCCGACTTTTGTAAAGCTCTAAGCATTTCTTTAGGAAATTTTCCTTCCATATCAGAAGGGATTTGCTTATTGCCTAATGAAGCAGGTTCATCCATAGACGGGCTAATGGGCGTTAATTGCTCCTTTTGAGCCTTCTCCGTGTCCTCTTTTTTCTGGCATCCAAGACCATACAAGACTCCCCAGACGATAACCGGAACAACAAGAATCAGCACTTTCTTAACTGTAGTCATTATTCTGCACCTCCATAATTGTTCAACACATCCCCCTTATGCTGCTGAAGCCAGTGGTAAAAAAAGGCTGGGGTAATTTTAGGATTTTTTTCGCATGCGATACAAAGTCATTAGGTTAAAGAATATGGCTATTCAAAGTCCCCCTTTAAAAAAGGGGGATTTAGGGGGATTTCGAGAAGTTGGATAAAATCCCCCCCGACCCCCCTTTGGCAAAGGGGGGAGATTGGACTTTTAAGTTAATGACATTGGCATGGCATGCATATCATGAATCGATGCTTAATTCAACTTTTTGAAAAAATTTCTTGACAAAACTATTATCAGAAATATAAAAATATAGGTTTGAAAGTGTTAGATAGTTTCCATCCATAAATGGCCCTTTTCCGCAATCTCTGCCTGAGGCAGGCAAGTCGGCGTCAATCAGCCGGAGGCTGACAAGACTGCGGGGTTTCTTGTGCGACGTACCTCGGTACGCCTCCGCGCAACCCCTTGTTTTCCTTGACCTTGCGGAAAATTGCTCATTTCTGAATTGGAAACTTACGCTTGTGCCCATTGAGTTTTTACGATTCATGGATGGGCACTAGATAGTTGCAAGGTTAGTCCCTCATCTGGTGTAACCTTCCAAGTGAGGGTTTTTTTGTTTTGGAATAGGAACTAAGGAAACTGCGCCATGAAAAAGGACATTCAGAAAATAAGAAATATCGGCATAGGTGCTCATATTGATGCGGGTAAGACCACACTTACGGAGCGAATACTCTATTATACCAGACGAATACGCGCAATCCACGACGTCAAAGGAAAAGATGGTGTCGGGGCAACAATGGATTTCATGGAACTTGAGAAGGAGCGCGGGATCACCATAACCTCTGCCTCCACTTTCTGTGAATGGCAGAATCATGAGATCAGCATCATAGACACTCCCGGTCATGTCGATTTTACAATAGAGGTTGAACGATCTCTCAGAGTACTCGACGGAGGCATACTGGTTCTGTGTTCTGTGGGCGGAGTTCAGTCGCAGTCTATTACCGTTGACAAGCAGATGGCCAGGTACAACGTGCCGTGTATAGCCTTTGTCAACAAATGCGACAGAAGCGGAGCCAACCCGTTTCGGGTAGTGAAACAACTCAAAGAAAAACTGGGACACAATGCGGTGGCCATTCAGATTCCTATTGGCCTGGAAGCAGATTTCAAAGGGGTCGTGGACCTGGTTGGCATGAAAGCTATCTATTTTGATGGTGATAACGGAGAACGTGTGCGTATTGAGGATATACCGGAAAATCTTCTTTCAGAAACCATGGAAAGGCGGGAAGAACTTATCGATGCGGCCTCCATGTTTTCAGATGAACTCACCGAGGCTGCTCTTGAGGATAAAGTCACTGAAGATTTGCTTATCCAGGCTCTACGCAAGGCAACAATTGCCCGTGAAATGACGCCGGTCCTGATGGGATCCGCTTACAAAAACAGGGGGGTCCAGCCTCTCCTTGATGCTGTGACAAAATTGCTGCCCTGCCCTTCTGACGTGCAAAGCCAGGCTCTTGACATAGACAACGATGAGACACCGGTCACCCTTTTTTCTGATCCGGAAAAACCGCTTGTTGCCCTTGCCTTTAAGCTGGAAGACGGACCGTATGGACAACTCACATACGTACGGGTTTATCAGGGAACACTTGCCAAGGGTGACACCATAGTGAACGTCCGTACCGGGAAAAAGGTCAAGATCGGCAGGGTTGTCCGAATGCATGCAGACCAGATGGAAGATATAGAGGGCATGCCTCCGGGATATATTGGAGCCCTTTTCGGCATTGAATGTGCGTCCGGTGATACTTTTGTCTCTAATGGAATCAACCTGGCCATGACATCCATGTATGTGCCGGATCCTGTCATCTCCCTTGCCATTGTTCCGAAGAATAACAAAGCACAGGTCAATATGTCCAAGGCACTTGCCCGCTTTACAAAGGAAGATCCAACTTTTAAGACGTATGTCAATAATCAGACCGGGGATACAATTATCTCCGGCATGGGAGAACTGCACCTA
>JAUWMM010000040.1 GCA_030613145.1 Desulfobacterales bacterium
GGGAGAGACTGCGTTTATTCTTTCCTTTACACCAAGTGAAAGTGGAGTTTTGAGCGCAAATGTTAGCATTTCCAACAATGACTCTGACGAGGACCCATATGACTTCGTTATTTTCGGTACAGGAGTTAGCGAGCTCACACAGACGCAGAACACAGATTACTCAAACGATGGCAAGATTATCTTGGACTCGTGGACAGTCAACGAAGTGGGGTCGGATCTTTCATTTTGACATCGTTGAAAAAGATCTCGTATTTCAGGACTTGGGAACACTTTGCGGTTCATTAGCCACAGGCGTTTTTGCACCTTTGGTCTGGGGTTCTCTATGGGGTTCATTAGGCACTACAATACTATCGATTGCAGTCAGAATCAGCGAAAGCTGTTCTTTCAGGAAATAAAGAACTAGATGATCTTTTTCGCCCTTTTCGATCTCATCGATCAAACTTTTTTTGAGTTTTGGGAGGTCGTCCGGCACCGGGAGTTTTCTATCGGTGCATTGTTGTATGGACTCGTTAATCACCTTGAGCTGTTCCCGCTTGGTTCTTAGCTCTGGTTGGCCTTCTGACTTAGAAGCAGCAATGATAATATTCCGAAGTTTTGTTATGAGTTCTTCAGCTTCTCTTTTCACGTTTCTACCCTCCGTTCGTTCCTCAGAGAGTTAAGCTTCAAAAGGCAATCTCGTGGTATTTTTTGGTAACGACCAAAACCATTATTAATAGATTGCCCTATACTGTGAACCTGTGGCATCATGCCTGCAGAACCTATACCTTATATCGGTTATTAATGTCAAGATGACAACATGGCGACACTGAAAAGCCCTGAAGTGCAAGCGTCGCCATTCTTCCGTTACATAGGATGCGAAGGGCGTTGATTCGATATCTTTTTCATAAACCACATAATAATAAGGATTGTCAATAGTGACGGCTTCGTAAAAAGTCGAAAAACACCTCTTTCTGTCATTCCGGCCCCTGCTTCCGCAGGGGTAAACTTGTCCCCGCGAAGGCGGGGAGCCGGAATCCTGTTTATTCAGATAGTTAAAAAGGCTCTGGACTCCGGTTTTCACGACTCGACTGAGCTCGTCGAAGTCCGGAGTGACGACTTTTTACGAGATTATCAATAGTAAGTAGGCAGAGAAAGAAGGTGGGGCGGCACAAATTGAACACGGAGACCCCATTTCTCACAAATAAAAAAAATGCCATCATTTTCACATAAGGCATTCATATTTATAGATTTTTATTGAGTTTAAAACTTGAGCTTGACTTTTGAGCTGCAATCGTCAATAATATTATATACATAATGAGGGTTCAAATCTCGAACTGTTAGGCCTCCTGCATGCCGGCGGGCAGGTGTTGTTTCATACCTCGGAGAGGTAAAACGGTTCTTTGGTGTTTGATTTAGTGGAAATATGTTCGCTATCGGTTATTTTCTGAGTGCGCTTGCCACAATTTTGAACTACGCACTAGTTTTCTATATGTGGGTTGTGATCGCAAGGGCTGTGCTTTCCTGGGTGAACCCTGATCCTTTCAACCCCATTGTGCGCTTTATTCACAATGTGACCGAACCTGTGTTGCACCCGGTTCGGAGATGGCTTCCCTTCGGGTTCTCCGGTATTGATTTTTCTCCCATAGTCGTGTTGCTCGCCATTATATTCTTGCAGACTTTTTTGGTGAATACTTTGAGGACATTAGCGGCAAGATTTTTATAACAACTCAAGAAAGGAGAAGCACCCATGAATACAACCCCATCGGACATCCATCAACGGCAGTTTCGCATTCGCTTCCGCGGCTTTGATGTGCGCGAGGTTGATAGTTTCTTGGATCAGGTAGCCGATGATTTGGAAACCATGATAGGAGAAAACGCAGATAGGCAAAAGGAGTTTAAAAGGCTGAGAGGGGAAATACAGCAATATAAGGATAGAGAAATTGCCTTCAAGGATGCCATGGTCAATGCACAAAAGGCGCTTGACCACATGAGGATCAATGCCGACAAGGAGGCCGAGCTGGTCGTGGCTGAAGCGGAAATGAAGGCTGAAAAGATATTGAGTACGGCCCATAACCGGCTTACACAACTACATGAAGATATCTCAGAACTTAAGAGGCAGCGTATGCAGCTCGAAGTTGAGCTCGGGACTGTCCTCGAGGCCCACCGAAGACTTCTGGAGATGAGTACGGAAGCCATGGAGGCCAAAGAAACATCCGAGGAAAAGTTGAAATATTTAAAGGGTACTTAGGGCTCGCGCAAAAATAACTTACCATTTTGGCGTCCCAGCCCGCCAGAAAGACGGCGGATTTACGACTTCAGGCTATCTTTGGCCGATAGTCATTCGCAAAACCCTCGAAATAGCCTGCTATTCCTGCGGTTTTGCTCAATCGGATCGGCCAAATCTAACCCAAATCTGAGCGCCAATTCTGTCAAGTTATTTTTGCGCGAACCCTTAGTAGAGGAAATGTCATGGCCAAGATTGATGCGTTTTTTAAATTGATGAATGAGGAAGGTGCGTCGGACCTTCACTTGATTGCAGGTGAGCGACCTATGCTCCGGATTACCGGTGATATAGAGAGAGTCAAATACAAGGTCTTGGACAATGATGACCTCAGGATCATGCTCTATGAGATTACGCCGGAACACAAGATCAAGCAATTTGAAGAGACCGGGGATGTCGATTTTGGTTATGAGGTCGCCAGCCTTGCGCGGTATCGGGCAAACTATTTCATGCAAAAAAACGGTATTGGGGCGGTCTTTCGAGAAATTCCCAGTACTATCCTCACGGCTAAGGACTTGGGTCTGCCGGCCGTAATATCCAAGCTGGCTTCACTCCCCCGAGGTCTGGTGCTGGTAACTGGTCCTACAGGTAGTGGCAAATCTACGACACTGGCGGCCATTGTCGACGAGGCTAACAAGACCAGAAAAGATCACATAATTACTGTTGAAGATCCTATTGAGTTTGTCCACAAAAACGAAAGGTGTGTGGTGAATCACAGAGAGGTGGGTATCCATACCAAATCCTTTGCATCTGCCTTGCGCGGGGCTCTTCGTGAAGACCCTGACATTATTCTTGTGGGTGAGATGCGAGACCTTGAAACGATCTCTCTGGCTATTGAGGCGGCCTCTACCGGACATCTTGTCTTTAGTACCCTGCACACCACTAGTGCTCATAAGACCGTGGACCGCATGATTGAGGTTTTTCCGGCTGAACAGCAGCAACAGATACGATCCACACTGGCTGACGGACTCAGGGCTGTGGTAGCCCAGGTCCTTTTCAAACGGATAGATAAAAAGGGACGCTGTGTGGCACTGGAAATCCTCATTGCCACACCTGCTGTACGTAATCTGATTCGGGAGGCCAAGACTTATCAAATCCCCTCTATGGTACAAACGGGCAAAAGATACGGGATGCAGCTTTTGGACGATGCTATCATGAATTTGCTTAATAAGGGTTGGATCAGTGCAGATGAGGCATACACGAAGGCGAATGAAAAAGCCAAATTTCGACCTTTTTTGAAGTCTCCCCCTACCGATTTTACTGAAACTTAATGAGGTGAAAGCCCTGAGTTGAAAATTGAAAGGGAGGAGGGTTGCCATGACAAAACAAGAGATAGATCACATCATGACCAGGATGCTTGATTCCCGCAAGGACGTATCTGACCTGAACATAACCGTTGGCAGGCCATTTCAGGTAGAAAGCGCAGGCGTTTTGGTTCCGATTGATCTGGAACCCCCTTTCAACGAGCTGACTCCCTTTCAAACTGAAATCTTTGCCTTGAACCTGATCAACAGCGACAGTCGTCTGACAGAGATTCTCCTGAACGAAGGCTCGTGCGACCTATCATATCAACTTCCCGGCAAGGCTCGTTTTCGGGTAAACATTTTTTCACAGAGAGGCAATTATTCCGTAGTTTTGAGAAAACTGGAGACCAAAGTCCCCACCATAGAGGAACTGGGCCTGCCCGGGGCATTCTTGAAAATGGCAGGGGAGAAAAACGGCATTATCTTTGTGACCGGGGCGACAGGAAGTGGTAAAACTACCTCCCTTGCAGCCGTACTAAATAAAATTAATGAAGAAAAATCGGTTCACGTGGTAACCCTGGAAGATCCCGTAGAATATCAGCATCCCCACAAGATGTCTACATTTAATCAGCGGGAGCTTGGAACCGACTTTGATACCTATGCTACTGGGTTGCGTGCGGCTCTCCGACAGGCCCCAAAGGTTATCCTTGTGGGCGAGATGCGTGACAGGGAATCCGTGGAAATGGGGTTGAGTGCCGCAGAGACGGGCCATTTGGTTTTGACTACCCTACACACGGTGGATGCAGGCCAGACTATTAATCGCATCCTCGGCATGTTTGGTATTGATGAGGAGAATCAGATCCGTATCCGATTAGCTGACAGCATCCGGTGGATTGTCTGCCAAAGGCTCCTTCCGAAAGTCGGAGGTGGTCGCGTGGCTGCCTTTGAGGTTTTGGGGAGTAACCTCAGAGTGCAAGACACAATCCTTCACGGTGAGTCCGAAGGAAAGACCTTTTATGATATCATTGAGGCTGGTGAGGCATTTGGCATGATCACCTTTGATCTGCACATCGTAGGACTATATGAGAAAGGTCTCATTACACATGAGACCGCTATGGCCTACGCCTCTCGCAAAGGGGAGGTAGGCCGAGGCATTGATAAGGTAAAGAGTGCCCGCGGAGAAAAAACGACAGATATTGAAAAGCTGGAAGTCGACGGAGGGTTCGGCCGCAGAAGGCTCAAACGGAATTAAAGAGAGTTAGGTCATGGAAATCAAGTGCAAAAAATGTAACACGAAATTTATGATTCCAGATGACAAGCTGCCCAGGGGCCAAGTGGTTGCCCTCAAATGTCCAAAATGCAAGAGTAAGTTAGAGGTAGCCACGCCGGCCTCAACTCCGAAGACTACAATTGTTAAGGCGGCTCAGGATACAGGTGGCACTCTTGAAAAATCCCTTGATTTTGTGGAGGCAGGGGTTGAGACGGCCTTGATCTGCGTGCAGGATGCTGGAGTAAGAGAAAAGATACGTTCTATATTTCAGCAGATGGACTACCATGTCACGGTAGGTGCATCGGCTCGGGATGCTATGAAGTACATGCGATTACGTGTCTTTGATTTGGTCTTTACCGATGAAAACTTTGAAGGGCAGGGGCCTCAATCAAACTATGTTTTGCAATTTCTGGGCCACCAACCTATGAGCATCCGCCGGAATATCTTTGTAGTCCTGCTGGGCAATGGCTTCAGCACTGCCGACAATATGACGGCCTTTAATTTGAGTGTTAACCTGGTAGTCAACCTGAATGATATAGATCAGCTTGACAAGATCCTGAAGCGATCCCTGATAGACTACGAAGAGTTTTACCGCGTGCTAAAGAGGTCTATCAAGACAGTGGGCCGGGCCTGATTGCATACTGGGTCCGGGCTGCTTAGTACTAGTTAGTGTCTGAACGCAAAGTGATATTCAGGCAAAAATCCGAATATCGAAATCCGAAATCCGAAACAAATCCGAATACCGAATGACAAAATGACCGAAACTAATACATAAAAAATTCGATGTTTTTGTCATTGGAGCATTTCTATTTTTGTCATTCTTTCGGATTTCGTGTTTAGCGCAGGCTTCACATCGTGTCGGATTTCGGACTTTTGACCGAAAAACAGAAGTTTTCGATCAAGTAATAGTTGCTTTTCGTTTGTTGACCTTTAGTCAGTCTCACCTTCTTATATATCCGCAATCCTATAAAGTGTGGGATCTAATCGCAAGATGAACGCCCGGGACTTTGAAAGGGAGAGGACTACTCTAGAGAACTCTCTCAAGACAAAAGCTCTCGACTTTACGGCCACTTATTTGGTTGTTAGTGATTTGCATGAACTTGTCGGATCCCATCCTGAAATTATCAGGCCGGAGACAATCCATGCCTTGCAGGGGGTTCTTAAGAATTCAGGGTTCTCTCATCAAACACAATCCTTCTTCCTGTATAAAGAAGCTGCTGAAGCCCTTACTTCCATTATCGTCCATGCTATTGCTGAACCCCTGGCTGACGAGGCAAACTATGCCTTAAATTATGTCCTTGGTACGTCAACAGGACCGGTGCAAAGGGCAGCTGCCGGCGCCTTGGGTTCTCTTCCAATTTCCATTCATGGCCCTGAAGTCGGTGGGGAGACAATAGAGAATATATCACTTGTGAAGTGGTACGAGATATTGGAAGAAAACGGCATCACGAACGGTCGTGCGCCTGAAGTTATCGGAAGGAGTCTGACGGTTCCTTTTGATAAAAACAATAGAGTGTTGGTCGTTAAACTTGCCTGCACCGAACATTCTCTTCAGCACATATGTCGAGAGTCGGCCTGGATGGAACACTTGTGCTCGGGGGACTATGCCTTTCCTGTAAGATTCAATATCCCTGTGGCCGTAAAGATACGGGGTAGCTATGTGTTCAGGTTAGAAAAAGTGCCGGTAAGTATATCTGAGGGGATAGAACTTCACCCAGAGAGCTATGCCATTTGCTTTGTCGCCCATAAGGATTATTTTGCCTATCCCAACGAGCATAGAACGGAAAGGCGACTGACTACTGAGGAATTCAGAGAGGTTATATTTAGAAATGCACGTTTATTGGGGAAACTGACCTTCTTAGGAATTGTCCATTCTGCTCCAATTCCGCTTTTTCATAACCGCGTTCAAAGGGATAGGAGAGCAGATCACGGTTTATATGAATGGCCGCGAGGGGGGAGGCTCGACAGATGGCTTGATTCCTGCTGCTATCCCAATTTTTGTGTCACAGGTATAAGGGACTTCGAACACCTCATTTCCTTCAAGGGCCTCGGTCAGAAACTTTACCGTTATATTGGTACCCAGATATTTAGCCTTTTGTTGGTGGCAGGTAGTTATTTTCGTAATAAAGATAGAGAGAGAGTCGGACTTGACGGGCAGGGCAATCCAATTGATGCTCGAGACCTTTTTGACAAGGAATTCCTTAAGGAGCTAGTTCAGGGAATTTACCTTAGTTATTATCATGGCTTTGTAGGGATAGAATTTGCCGGGGAAATACCTTTTGATTTCAATGAACTTGTCTCCCGCATGATCGATGAGATGGGCGTGGATCGCCATATGGAGGAGAGATTGAGGGTCGTCGATCAAAAACAAATGACAGATGAAGATTTTAGTAAGTTTTTGGGAGACAGGGGATATTCCGCAAACGAAATAAAGGGTTTCAAAAGAGGCGCCGAAGATATCACTCTTTATACCGGGCCACACCTTGGCGGATTCAACGAAAGAATATCTCTACCTGAGCTAACTGAGTTCGTAGGAACCATATCCGCTTTATGCATAGCCGGCAGATACTGGAGAGAAAGCTTCTCTAAGAAAGGGCATCTGAAAGCTGAAAGCTGAAAGGGCAAGACGGTTCTATTGTGATTGAGGGATTGGTAAGCTCAAGTTCTAATCGTTGGCCTTTCCTTTGCCTTTGAGCTTTCAGCTTTGAGCTTCGATAATGGACGAGGGCGTTATCTATGAAAGGTACGATCTTATCCCTTTTAGCCATTCTCTGGGCCTGTACAATAAGCCTTGCTGTGGCTGGTGCCCAAGACCAGATTACCTTCTGGACCACAGAAATAGAGAAGGACCGGCTCGAAGTCCAGCGGGATATTGCCAATGAGTTCACCCTGAATACCGGAATTGTCGTCCGCGTGATCCCTGTTCAGGAGAATCTCCTAATAGCGAGGGTCACCGCTGCCTATGCAGCGAGGTCGCTGCCGGATGTGCTCCTCCACCCTATCGAATTTACCATCGGATGGGCCGAGGCCGGTGTGCTGGATGATCGGTCCGCAACCGAAGTGGTCAATCATCTAGGCAAAGAGACCTTTGGCGTAGGGCCCCTGAACCTGGCACGGGTCCCGGCAGGCTATGCAGCTGTGCCGGTCGACGGGTGGGGTCAGCTTTTGGTCTACCGCAAAGACCTATTTGGGGAAAAGGGGCTCCCTGTGCCGAATCGTTGGGATTACATCCTGCAAGCGGCCAAGGCCCTGCACAATCCGCCTTTGATCTGGGGCTTTGAGGCAGCTACTGACCCGGGGGAGACTTACACGCAGCAAGTTTTCGAGCACTTTGCGCTGTCCAATGGCGTCAGATTGACAGACAAATACGGAAACGTCCACCTGGACACTCCCGAGATGGTCCGGACCCTCGAGTTCTATAAAACTCTTACCCGTTTTAGCCCACCTGGGAACCTTTACTGGCTCCATACCCGGTTGGACTATATCTCCGGACGGGCGGCCATGATCATCTGGTCGCCCTTTATATTGGATGAACTCTCCGGGCTCCGGCGGGATCAGCCCGTGATACCGGATATCATAAAAGGAAAATCCGGATTTTTGGCCAGAAATACGGGCTTTGTTACAATCATTCGGGGTCCAAAAGGGGCCGCCCAATACGGCCAGATAAACTACCTGGGGATAACTCGGGATGCGGACAAGACCTCAGCCAAACAATGGGTCGATTTTTTACTTAACGAGGGGTACCTAAGATGGTTAGGCATGGCGGCAGAGGGTAAATTGCCCGTGCGCAAAGGTACCCGGGACGCGCCGAAATGTTTTATTGACGGCTGGAAGGAGCTCGAGTTTGGGGTTACGACCAGGGCCAGGATCTCCGAGTTTTACGGAACGGACGTGGCAAAAACCATTGTAGCCGGAGTGGAGGGTTTTGATCGATGGGGATTTGCCGAGGGGAAAGGGGCCCTCGTCTCCAAGATCTATGGAACAAAGGTTATTCCAAAGATCCTCAAACGATTCCTCAACAACGAAATCAGTGCGAAGGATGCCGCCAGGATGATGAACGAGCAGGTGAAAGCGTTGGAAGAGAGATAGCTGAAAGCTCAAAGCTGAAAGGAGAGGCGGGTTCTTTTGAAATGAGATTTGCCTACATTTTTATCCTACCTTTGACCTTTGAGCTTTCAGCTTCAGGTTTCCATATAGGAGTCGTGTTGCACGACGTAAGCGCATGAAAGTAGAACGCACTCTCTTAGATAAGGAATCCAGGCTTGCCTTCTGGATGTTGGTCCCCACATTCACAGTTGTACTGGCCTTTGTAATCTTCCCTGTGATCTGGAACCTGTGGCTCAGCCTCAAACCGGTTTCCCTGGGGGATCTTCGAGGAACCGCTCTTTTCAAGTTAAACCTATCTCTTGAAAACTTCCAGAAGGTCTTTAGCGATCCGGATTTTGTATCTACCATTCTGACTACATTGATCTATACCATTGCGGGAAGCACACTGTCCATTTTCCTGGGGTTGATGGCGGCACTCCTTGTACATGGAGAATTTCGTGGCCGGAGCTTGCTGAGGGGGCTTTTCATTTCACCCTATATCGCTCCTGTTGTGGCAGTAGCCTTCACCTGGAGTTTTATCCTGGACCCTCAACTGGGCGTGCTCAACAGTATGGCCGTGGATATGGGCCTCTGGGCCCAACCGATTCCATTCCTCTCACAGCGATGGTTGGAACTGGACCTCGTGGGGGTGAAGGTGCGCTTGCCTTTGGCTTTATCTTCGGTGATCCTCTTTGAGGGGTGGCGTTATTTTCCCTTTGCCTTCCTGTTTATTCTGGCACGGCTT
>JAUWMM010000194.1 GCA_030613145.1 Desulfobacterales bacterium
GGACCAGTACGTGAACTTCTTTGCCGTGTGAATCGCTGTGTGTCATATGAAAATTGTCCACCACTTAAGCCGGGCGAGCCGGAACAAAAAAATTATCACGAAAACACGAAAACTTGAAAGCACGAAACGAGATAAAACGAGAAACCATATTTTTTCGTGTATTGCGGCCTTTGCCTTGAGAAGAGGCGTTCTTTCGTGTTTTCGTGATAGTCTTAATGATTTTCTGCCACAATAGGCAGGAATTTCATTGTTAAGAGCGCCCATGTTGCTCTCATATAAGTCCCCCAAAGGGGCGTTTCCAGGCCGCCTTCAGTTTAGGGACCGGTAAGTGGATAATCGGCTTTCCGTCCAGACCTTTGATTTCAAGGTCGGGCCCTCTTGAGACTGTCCCGACACATGCGTGGGGCAAGTCATGAAAAAGGTCCTCAAAGGACAAGCGATGCTTGGGGTCAACGGTTACAATGAATCGGCCGGGAGTCTCTGAATAAAGGATGACATTGTCTTTGTCCGCTTCCACCCTGGGCACCTTGGCCAGGTCGATGCTCATGCCCAGCATTCCACCCATTGCCACCAAGGCCAAATGCACACCCAGTCCCCCACGATAGATGCCGCGGCATGATGCCACCAGCTTTTCCTGGACGGCCCTGCACAAAGCCTGATAAAGTTTCATCGAGGGCTCGGGCCGGAGTTCGGGCACGCGCAGCCCAACATATCCTAAGTGTTCATAATATTCAGATGCGCCCAGCTCGTTTCTGGTTTCACCCAGGACATAGACAAGATCCCCGGCAAACTTGCAGTCCATGGTCACACAGCGGGTTATGTCTGGAATGACACTTGTGCAAGAAAATTGCAGTGTGGGCAGCGCTGAGACCTTGCGGGTCTCACCGTATCGGCCCCTAACGTGGCCGTCCACGTACATGCTGTCCTTGCCTGAAAGTAGCGGGATTCCGTAAGCCGCGCAAACATCCCTCAAGGCACAGTTTGCCCGGACAAGTTGTGCGGCTTTATACTTGCCGTCCGGGTTGTCGATTGGGTCATACTGTATGGTGGGCCAGCAAAAGTTGTCAACGCCACCTATATGGTCCGGGTCCCCGCCTACGGCTACCACTCGCCGCACCGCTTCATCAATCGTGCATGCGACCATGTTGTAGGTGTCGATCTGGGAATAGGTGGGCAACAGGGACTGGGCCGCAGCCAGCCCGCGGACCGAGTCCAGCACGGGCCGGATTACAACCGCATCGCTGTTCACGTCTCGACCTTTTCCGACAAGGGGCTTGATAACGCTTGTCCCTTGCACCTCATGATCATACTGCCGGATGATCCACTCCTTGGAAGAAAGATTAGGTCGGGAAAGAATGTCCAGGAGCAAACCGGATTGATCTTCCGGTTCACCCAGCACAGGCTCATACAGCCCACGCATTTCCGGAGGGGTCCATTCGGCCTCAAAGGTCCACTGGGGAAACTGCGAGGCCAGATAATCGATATCCACATAGGCGCAGGTCTGACCGTCATAGGTGATATGGAGTTTGCCGGAATCTGTGTACCTACCGATCACGGTGCTCTCCACTGCATGTTTTTTGGAAAGCTCTGCAAATTGTTCCAGGTGCTCAGGTTTGACGGCAACTGTCATGCGCTCCTGGGATTCGGAAATCCAAATTTCCCACTGGTCCAGACCCTCATATTTTAGAGGTACCTTTTCAAGTTCAACCACGCACCCATTGCTGAACCGGGCCGATTCCCCAATGGATGAGGAGAGCCCGCCGCCGCCGTTGTCCGTGATGAAGGAAATGAGTCCCTGGTCACGGGTCTCTAAGAGAAAATCGTGCATCTTCTTTTGCGTATAAGGATCTCCAATCTGGACATGACCCGCAGGGGTATGGGCAGAGAAGCTCTCAGAGGCCGCAGTCACACCGTGTATACCATCCTTTCCCACTCGGCCCCCACACATGATGATCAGATCACCGGGAGAAGTCGTTTTCTTCTCGGCAGGCTCATCATTTATCTGCGAAGGCATCAGCCCGATGGCCGTGACAAAGACTAAGCACTTGCCCAGGTATCCTTCATGAAACCAGACCTGGCCAAAAGGCGTGGGGACGCCACTTTTGTTGCCCCCGTCGCGCACCCCTTCGATGACGCCATCCAAGAGACGTTTCGGGTGAAGATGGGGTTTAAGCTCACCCTGATAGTTCCTGGACCCTACACAGTATCCGTACATCCCCATGATCAGCTTGGAGCCTTTGCCAGTTCCCATGGGGTCGCGGTAGACCCCGACGATTCCGGTGATGGCCCCTCCGTAGGCCTCCATATTAGACGGGGAGTTGTGGGTTTCGCCGGTGATCACGTAATAATAGTCATCGTTAAAGCGACCGACACCCGCATTGTCCCAGAGGACCGAGATCACCCAAGGCTTTTCCTTTTGAATGGCCAGAGTAGGGGCTTCGATACAGGTCGCAAAGAGGTCGTCCACAACTTGGGTTTCGCCCGTGGCAAGGTCGCGGTAGTGGAACAGGCCCTTAAAGGTGTTGTGGTTGCAGTGATCGCTTCTGGCCTGAGAGATGTATTCCAGTTCAACGTCGGTGGGTGCAGAAAGACCCCATGCCTGGCGCTGTGCCAGCACATCTTCTCTAAGGAAATAAGCCCTAATCGAGGAGATATCGTTGGGGTTCAGGGCCAGACCGCGTTCCTTGCTGACGCGCATGAGGGCTACGTCGCTATCAATGGGGATCACAGTGACGGTCGGTTTATGGTCCAGTTGCACCTTCGGGATGATGGTCCCGACACCAGTCTCGGGGTCCCAATCCTCTTTGGAAAAGACTTTCCACTGCTGGATGGTGTCATTGGCAAGAAGCTCCCGGGCGATGCGGTCTGCATCTTCAAAGGAGAGGTTGCCACCCCTCAGGCAATACCTTTTTGAAGTGTAGATAGCCTCGTGCGGTTTCAAACGGATACGAAGAAGGTCTTGCACCGCTTCAGCGGCTGTGCTTCCAGGATTATCCCGGACTCCAGGCCGATAGCCCACCCACAGAACCGAGTCAAAATCAATGGGTAGAGGCTTGTAAGAGGAAATCTGGGTGACAGGATTGGTAAAAATCTCTGTTCGGATGACCTCAAGCTGATCCGGGGTGAGGTCCATATCGATGGTAAGCATGGAGATAGTCCGAACCGACTCAAGATTCAATCCAAAATAGTCGTTCGCCTTCCTGCAGACAGCGGACCCTTCGGCATCAAAAAGATCGGGTTTGAGGGTGATTTCAAGACGGGCGGGCATGGGAAAGCTCTATCAGAAAACCGTGTTAGGTGTCAAAACAAAACAGTTCTATCCAATGCCTCACATCACCCGTTTTGGCGTATATTTTGGGATAGGAAGGATTATATTAAAAGGACCACTTTACTATAGATGCACCCCAAGTCAAGCCGGCTCCAAAGGTGACCAAGAGCACGAAGTCACCTGGCTTTAACATGCCTTCCCGGTTGGCTTCGTCAAGGGCAATGGGGATAGTGGCTGATGAGGTGTTTCCGTACTTTTGGATGTTGGTGTAGACCCTGTCCATCGGTATAGACAGCCTTTCTGCTACGGCCTTGATGATCCTGAGGTTGGCCTGATGGGGAACCATCAATGTGATGTCTGCACTTGAAAGGTTGTGGTGTTCAAGGACCTTACCGGCAATGTCGCTCAAGCACTCAACAGCCTTTCTGAAAAGCCGGTTTCCTTCCATCTTGAGATAAAAAGGCTTTCCTTCAATAGTATTCAGGATTTCAGGGATCTTGGCGGTTCCATCGGTGGAATAGAGAAGGTTCCAAAAACTGCCATCAGACTGCAAGTGGGTTGAGAGGATGCCGTCGTTTACTGCATTAGCAGTCAGGATTACTGCACCAGCACCGTCGCCCAGCAACACACAGGTAGATCGATCCTCCCAGTTTGTAACGGAGGAAAGACGTTCCGCTCCAACGACCAGAGCGTTCTGGCAGTTCCCCGTTGCAATGGCATTATCTGCAACAGACATGGCATAAAGAAAACCCGAACATCCGGCAGAGACGTCAAAAGCGACAGCTTTGCTCGCCTTAAGCGCCTTTTGAACAAAACAGGCTACCGATGGAAACTGACGATCTGGTGTCACCGTGCCAATCACTATCAAATCCAGGTCCTCGGCCGAAATCCCTGCCATCTCCAAGGCCCTTAAAGATGCCTTTGTAGCCAGATCGGAGGTGTTCTCGCTTTGGCCCTCTGAAGAGATTCGGCGTTCTTTGATCCCGGTCCGCCGCATGATCCATTCGTCAGTTGTATCTACTATGGTTGCAAGGTCTTGATTCGTTAGTATCCTCTTAGGCGTTGTTGAACCCGTTCCAACGATGCGTCCTTTTATCATGATTGCTTCTTTGTGTACTCCTTTGTTTTAACAATATTATTAACGGGAGAAATAACATATAAAATGCCCCATGTCATCCTTAGATGTCTCCCTGCAGTCGACCTGCCCGCCACTGCCAGAAATGCTGGCACATAAGCTGAATGTTGTCTAAGGCGTTGGCAGGCGGGTCCCCCTTTTTTAAAGGGGGACCTTAAAGGAACGGTTTTTAAGTTAATGGCATTGATTTTATAATTATGATTATCGGATCAGCCTCTCACGACATTATCATTTTGCCCGGATGATATGTCAATAGGCCTTTTTCAGTCAAGCAGGAATTGGTCAGCTGCATTCCTCAACTGCCTTACGAAGCGCCGACACCGTCTGACTCAAAATATCTTCCGGGGTGATGAGAGGAGGCATGAGGTACACAACGTTGCCAAGGGGGCGGATTAAAATGCCGTCACGGAGAAGACGTTCACGAATTCGTGGGGCCAGCGATGACTTTTCATCAAATTCTACTGCACCAATCATGCCGAGACATCGCACATCAACCACATAA
>JAUWMM010000296.1 GCA_030613145.1 Desulfobacterales bacterium
TTGTCTGTAAAAAGCTCAAGGAGCACTGCGTGTGTCTTGCGGCCATCGATGATGTGCACTCTATTGACACCGTTTTGCAACGCCTCTAAGCTGCATCGAATCTTTGGAATCATCCCTCCGGAAATCGTGTCTTCCTCAAGCATCTCCTTCATAGTGCCCGCATTTACGGAAGATATCAGGGATCCGTTTTTGTCCATCACTCCTTCCACATCCGTGAGCAGGATCAGCTTGATGGCATTGAGTGCTACAGCAACCTTGCTGGCGACCCAGTCAGCATTTATGTTATAGGTCTCACCCGACTCACCGACCCCAACCGGAGCAATAACCGGGATAAAACCTCCAGTATCCAAGGTTCGGATAATTTCCGGATTCACTGCCACAACTTCGCCAACCATGCCCATATCTATGATCTCGGGGGGCTTGTCTTCCGCCTTAGGACGTACAAGATGCAGTTTCTTGGAAAGGAGCAACCCTGCATCTTTGCCGCTTAGTCCCACTGCCCTGCCTCCCTGTTGAATGATCTGTGCCACGATCTCTTTATTGACCTTGCCAACAAGGACCATCTCTACCACGTCCATAGTAGGTTCATCTGTAACACGCATTCCGTCAACGAATTGAGAGTTAATTCCCATTTGTTCTAGGACTGATCCTATCTGTGGACCTCCGCCGTGTATAACTACAGGATGAAGACCTATAAATTTCATCAGTGTGATGTCACGGGCAAAATTTTCCTTCAGATGCTCTTCCACCATGGCATTTCCGCCATACTTGATGACGATGGTCTTTCCGTAAAAACGACGGATATAGGGAAGGGCTTCAATCAGTATGTCTGCAACACTAGTAGTCATGTTCATTGACGATTTATGATTTACGATTGAATAATAGTCAATCCTCAAGAGTTAGAGGATATATCGGCTTAAGTCTTCGTCATCCTTGATATCTTTCAACTTATCATACACATAATTGGCATCTATGACAATCCGTTGCTCCGAACAGTCAGGCGCATCAAAGAGAATCTCATCTAGGAGCCTTTCTATGACCGTGTGGAGCCTTCTGGCGCCTATGTTTTCGGTACGACCATTCACCTCAGTGGCAATCTCTGCAAGGGCAGAAATTGCATCGTCATTAAATACCAAATCTATACCCTCGGTCTTGAGCAGGGCCTGGTACTGAAGAACAAGGGCATTCTTCGGCTCAGTCAGTATTCTGACGAAATCTTCCTTACCCAATGACTTGAGTTCGACCCGAATCGGAAACCGACCCTGGAGTTCCGGGATCAGGTCAGAGGGCTTGCTGGTATGAAAGGATCCAGAGGCGATAAAGAGGATATGGTCGGTCTTAACCATGCCATACTTTGTAGTGACCCTTGATCCTTCTACAACAGGAAGGAGATCCCGCTGAACACCTTCCCTCGACACATCCGGCCCGTGTGTCCCCTCTCTGCCGCTGACCTTGTCGATCTCATCAAGAAAAATAATCCCCGACTGTTCGACCTTGGCAATCGCTTTCCTTACCACTTTGTCCATGTCCACCAGTCTTTGGGCCTCCTCATGAGTGAGGATTTCCATTGCCTCCGGAACTTTTACTTTCCGCTTCTTAGTTCGTTTCGGAAACATGCCGCCGAACATGTCTTTAAGGTTAATATCCATCTCCTCCAGCCCAGCACTGGAAAATATCTCCACCACGGGCATGCTCCGCTCAGCCACCTCCAGATCGATATACCGATTGTCAAGCTTGCCCTCCCGTAACATCTTCCGAATCTTTTCGCGTGTCGAGGATTGTTCGGTTGCATCTTTCCGGACCAGCTCCAGTGTCTTTTCTCCCCCCTCAGAATCCCTGGATGTCTCAGCCTCCCTCTTGGGCGGAAGGAGAATATCAAGCATCCGTTCCTCAGCAATTCCTTGAGCCTTTGTCTTGACCGCTTCACGCTCCTCGGTTTTAACCATATTGACGGCCAACTCTGCCAGATCCCGAATCATAGACTCCACATCTCGGCCCACATATCCCACCTCAGTAAACTTGGATGCCTCAATCTTCAAAAAGGGGGAATCCGCAAGCCGGGCCAGGCGTCTAGCAATCTCGGTCTTTCCGACCCCTGTGGGACCAATCAGAATGATATTTTTCGGAGCAATCTCATCTCGCAAGTCTTCCGCAACCTGCTGTCGTCGCCAACGGTTCCTCAGAGCAATGGCCACTGAGCGCTTGGCATCCTTCTGACTAATGATGTACTTGTCCAACTCTGATACGATTTCACGTGGTGTCAGATGTTTTATATCATTTGAGCTCTTCAATGGTAATGTCCTCATTAGTATAAATACAAAGTCCGGCCGCAATCTTCATGGCAACATCCGCAATCGTTCTTGCATCTATATCGGTGTGACGGATCAAGGCAATCGCGGCAGCCTGAGCATATGCCCCACCCGATCCAATCCCCAATACACCCTCATCCGGCTCGATCACATCGCCGTTTCCGGATATCAGGAATAGTTGATCCGAGTCAGCGGCCACCAGAATGGCTTCCAGTCGTCTCAAGTACTTGTCGGTCCTCCAGTCCTTGGCCAACTCAACGGCGGATCGTGTGATATTCCCATTGAATTGCTCAAGTTTCCCTTCAAATCGCTCATAGAGATTAAGAGCGTCTGCAGTGGCTCCGGCAAAGCCGACAATAATCTTATCTTCATATATCTTCCGAACTTTCTTGGCGTGATGTTTCATAATGGTATCCTTCATGGTCACCTGGCCATCGCCTGCCATAACTACATGACGGCCTCGCCGTACCGCCAAAATCGTTGTTCCATGAAGATTTATTTTTTCCCCATTCATATTAACTCCCAGCTTCCAAACCGGTCAAGCCGGA
The DNA here is from genome assembly GCA_030613145.1 of Desulfobacterales bacterium. Lineage (GTDB taxonomy): Bacteria > Desulfobacterota > Desulfobacteria > Desulfobacterales. The sequence goes on from JAUWMM010000296.1 coordinate 2,858, forward strand.
TCAAAGACAATAATCGGGACTCAGGATAGCCTATCGTCTAGGGTGTGCCTTATCATATACCTCCATTAACCGGTCAATACTCACGTGAGTATATCTTTGGGTTGTCGTCAGGCTTGCGTGACCCAGCAATTCCTGCACCATACGCAGGTCTGCTCCAGCATCAAGCATATGGGTGGCAAAGGTGTGCCTAAGTCCGTGCGGGCTTATCGGACGCAACAGCCCCATCTGTCGAACCACTACTTCCAGTAACCGTGCTATGGAACGGGTACTTAAACGGCCTCCTCTGCTGTTCAAAAACAATGGCTCGCTGTCTTGGATCACCGATCCCGTCGTCTCACGCCTTGTATCCACATAG
>JAUWMM010000207.1 GCA_030613145.1 Desulfobacterales bacterium
AAAATTGTTATTTTTTCGTGATACGGCGTCAGGCTTCGAATTTTAATCCTCGAAATACATAATGTATTCCTCTGGTTAAAATTTTTGCCTTCCTTGCCTGACAAAAAAATGTCTCGTTTTTCAAAGGTCTCCGTTTAACAATGATGAAGTTAGCATTCAGCAGGAAGAAGAGAATCAGTCTAAACGAAAATAATATAAAAGAACAGCAGGAGCCTGAACTACTCGTTCGGGGTGGAAACAGCAGCAGGATATGCAACTGTCAGCTTCTGCAAGATATTTAATAATGTACAAAATTACTCAAAAGTCAACACGGGATTAATACGGAGAAAATACGGAGGCAAAATCAGTAGTCCTGGGGAAGGTGTGCAGGCTACTGGGACTATTCTATCTTATCTCCACCGCAAGCTCCTGCCCTGGGTATATCTTGCACCATGGTGTGAGGTCGTTGATGCGGAGAAATCGTTCCAGTTTCATGTTATGGCTACGGGCGATTTCATAGGGGCTGTCCCCACGCCTGACCCGGTATGTCTTGGTACCCGCACTAGCTTGCACCACTGTTCCTTTACGGATAATCAGTCGCTGTCCAATGTGCAGATGAGAGGTCTTGAGATTGTTGAGACGTATGATCTTCTTGGTGTTTGTGTTATAGCGCCTTGCCAGCAGCCAGAGGGAGTCCCCTCTTTTGACGCGGTGAGTAATAGATCCTGATTGGCCAAAATCGACGGCCTGCCTCGCTTTTGCGTAAACAGGTTGTTTGCCTCCTCTCAAGGGTATCTTTAGCCTCTGTCCTGCCCTGATAAAACCCCGCCTTCCGATGTGATTGGCGGCTGCAATGGCACGAACGCTGGTCCGATAGCGCCCGGCCAGGTGGGACAGTGTCTCGCCGCGCCTAACCCGGTGATAGACGTATGACCTTTGGGGCGGGGTCCATACACGAATCTTGTCAAGCATTGCTACAAGGAGCTCACCCTTGCCACTTGGCACATTTAAATCATAAGAGTCAGGAGGCGTTGCCTTGTGGCGCAGTTCGGGATTGAGATCTTCAAGAGGTTTACGGGAAATGCCCATATTTGTTGCTATATCTTTGAGCCGCATCTGCTTTGAGACTGTGACCTTCTCATAGGAATGGGGTGGATCGAGATCTTTCAGGTCGAATCCATATTTCTCGGGGTTGTTTATGATGGATAGGGCTGCTAAGAAGCGCGGCACATAACGGGCTGTTTCCCAAGGGAGTCTTCCAAAAACATCCCAGAAGTTGTCCAGGTAGTTGATATTCTGATTTCTTATCACCCTAAGGACCCTGTTCTCTCCGCAGTTGTATCCTGCCAGCACAGTCATCCAGTCGCCAAATATGTTGTGGAGTTCTTTGAGATAGGCAATGGCCGCAAGGGTAGACTTCGTAACGTCCATCCTTTCGTCTATCCATTCGTTCCTTTTGAGGCCGAACTTGTAGCCTGTGGAAGGTATGAACTGCCACAACCCCAGGGCTCGAGCACGGGAGAGGGCCTTGACCTTGAACCCGCTCTCAATGAGCGGAAGCCAGGAAAGGTCCTCTGGAAGTCCGGCTTCTTCTAAGGCCTTAAGAATCTCGGGCCTATATCTACCCGAGCGTTTGTAGGAGCTCACAAAAAATTTTCTCTCCGGGCCCTGAAACAACTTGATTTCCTTCTCGACGTACCGATTCATGACCATTGGGATGGCATTATGGTTGCCGGTGGCCACGATATACCGAGAGGCATAGATCTCGAGCATCCGCTTGCAGATCATGAAGCGAATGTCTTCCTTTTGTTGGATCAACTTGGGGTTGTCATTGGTATCTGCTTCTAAGATCAAGTTGTAACCCTGATCAAGAGCATCAATGGCATTTTCAAAATCGCCCTGCCCCCAAAAATCCTGCGAGGCCTGACAGAACTCCAGCGCTTCGTCCAGGATTTGTTGGGCTTTCCCATCTGTTTTGGATTTGCCATCCTGAGCCTGGCGCGCATCATCGGCTATGTCAATCCCAACCTGGCCGGCCGCCGGCGTTTGCTCCAAACATAGCTGATTCTTGTCGTCCTCTGTAACATGGGCTGGGGTTTCCTCCAGATGGTTTGGAAACAACGCGACCGACCTTGCCTCGGGATATGGTTTGTGAGATGAGGTTTGTTGCAAATTTTTAGAGCATCCCGCCACCGCAAAAGCAATAAGGATTAGAACTGTTGCCTTCAGGTAGAACTTTAAGCTGTTTTCCTCTGGTTTGTCTTGAGACCTTTGCAAGATATCCCCTCTCTCCCAATTTCTACGTCAAGCTAGTATCGAAGCTAAAATTTGAAAGCCAAAGGCCCGTCGTATTTCTGGAGGGCTGAAGGCTTAATGGAGGCTTGACCATAAATCAAATTATATCTTGTCATCTTATGCAAAACTCGCGCCTGATTTGCCTCTTTATTGAAAAAAACCCCTGCCAAAAGGCAAGGGTTCAGCCGCATTACCGCCTTACGAAAGTATTAACAGAGTCTCCGTTTCCTGTCAAGCCCCACTCAGGCTGTTGGTTGAGTCGCCGCAATGCAGATGTCGGGCAACTTTTCCTGTTTGCAAGCTGGCCGTGCGGCGGGTGTTTCCAGATCTAAATTTCGCTTATGGCCACAAGCGGCTCTGCCGGACCGGCACTAGTTCCGCCCCTATTGACACGCCTTACGTGCAATTCCATTTTGTCCAGAAGGGGGGCAAGTGTCCGCTTATCATTGGCTGATATGGCTACAGCGTCCAATGTGCGGACCAGCTTGTTCACAGTAACGGTACCCATACGATCCTGCTTGTTCAGCACCCTCAGTACAGCAATTCTATCCAAGTGCAGGCCTTCAAGAATCCGTTCTACGGATTTGATCTGGTCTTCAAATCTTGGGTTGCTGATGTCGATGACGTGCAGGAGCAAATCGGCGTCCTCCAGTTCTTCCAGGGTGGCACGGAAAGCCGTTATCAGCTCTTCCGGTAGTTGGCGGATAAAGCCCACTGTATCGGTAATGATGACTTCTACGTCTCTTGGAAGCCTTTTTCGTCTGCTGGTCGGGTCCAGGGTGGCAAAGAGGCGGCTCTCGGCCAGCACTGAGCTCCTAGTCAGCGTGTTTAGAAGTGTTGACTTGCCCGCATTTGTGTAGCCAATTATAGATATGATCGGCAGCCCCCTTTTATTCCTCCTGGCCCTGCGCTGTCCTCGCTGTTTCTGGATTTCCCGGAGCAACTTTTCAAGGTGACCTATACGATCCCTAACGCGCCTCCGGTCGACTTCAAGTTTCGTCTCGCCAGGGCCCCTGCCGCCAATGCCACCGGTGAGTCGAGACATGGCTGTGCCCTTACCTAAAAGCCGGGGAAGGAGGTATTTGAGCTGGGCCAGTTCCACCTGAATTTTTCCCTCGCGGCTGCGGGCTCGCTGGGCAAATATGTCCAATATCAGCTGGGTTCGGTCTATGACTCTCATATCAGTAAGATCGGTGATAGTGCGAACCTGGGAGGGGTTTAGCTCCTGGTCGAATACCAGAAGGTCTGCCCCCTTCTGCAAGGCCAGAACAACCAATTGGCTTATCTTGCCTTCCCCCAGTAGGAAGCGAGGATCTACCTTTTTTCTGTGTTGAATCACCGTGTCTACGACGGCGATATTTGAGGATTCGGCAAGCTCACGGAGTTCAGCCATGGAATCCTCTGCTACGCGCCGGGTAGTTGTGCTAACACTCACCAGCAGGGCCCGTTCCCATTTTCTTTCCACCTTCTGAGACGGGGCCTTGCGAGCAAACTCTGATTCCAAAGACCGAATCAGGGCTTGGCAATCAATATCAGCGTCCCATGGAGGCAAAGGGGGAAGTATCTGCCAATTTTCCCCGTTGATCCCTTCCGGAAGGAGGTGGGCAGCATGAATATGATCCGGCCGGCCCTCTTTATCCATTGTAATTGCAGCCATTAGATCGAGCTTGAGAAGTGCCAGGTCCATGAGGTCGTCCTGTGTGAGGTGTTCGTGCTGGAGATGGGTATGCACACAGCGGAGGCCCCTCAGACGCCCACCACCGGATCGATATTTCTCAAGGTTAGGGATTACGATCGAGTGGTGGTTGCCGACTATTACATGGGTGATCCAGCCTCGGCGGTCGATCATGAGACCTATCTGACGGCGGATTTCAAAAGAGAGCTGGCCAATGGCCTTGGAGAGTTCAGGCGAGACGACATAGGCCGGTGGGGTTCTGCGACGGTAAAGATTGTTCAGGCGCCGGACTTGGTTTGCCTTCAGTCCGCCCGTTTGTCCGTAAAGCTTTATTAGCCGATCCTTAATCCAGAGTTTATGCAGAATCAGTTACGTGTTTAATGGCTGTTGCCAAACAATAATCATTTATTTAGCCTCTGTAATCTCGACTTTCTTTTCAAAACTGGCACAGATAGATTCTATCCGCGCTCTTTGCCTCTCCACGCAAGGAGGGATGGAGGCCAGATTCTCTCCCTGATATGGCTGTTTTTGGGCAATACTCAGGCAAAACTCCATGCTCTCTTCGATGTTCTTTTTGAATGCGTGCAGGATTTTGATTTCCTTGGGCGCGTACGTACAGTGAGTTACCTGTTCTTCAAAATAGTCCACATAC
>JAUWMM010000089.1 GCA_030613145.1 Desulfobacterales bacterium
ATTATGGGGGCAACTATACCCAGATATCAACCTTTGCAGTGGTTAGTGAGTAGTAGCCCCCGACAATCTTTAGTTCGCCTTTGTTCTGCATTTCTCTCAAAGGTTCGCTTTCGTCGGCAATCTGCTTGACGGTCATTCGTACATTTTCCTTAGCGGCAGCCTCCACGAGTTCCTTGCCATTAAGTCCCGTCTCTTTCTTTGCCTTCAAAACCGCCGGCATAAGGCGATTTATAATATCATTGATGCCGGGGGTCTCTTTTGTGCCAGGATGTTCCGCTACATGCACGGCAGCGCCTACTGCCCCGCAAGATTCATGTCCCATGACCATGATTAGCCGGCTGGTGGAGTGTATGGATGCATATTCAATACTGCCCAACAATGCCGGAGCCAGCATGTTACCTGCTACACGTACAATAAAGAGCCGACCCAATCCCTCATCAAAAATCAATTCGGACGGGACCCTGGAATCCGAGCAAGAAAAAATCGTGGCATATGGCCATTGTCCCTTGGTAAGAGGCATGCGGACCTCGGGGCCAACTCCTGGATCAGGTAGGCGATTCATAGAAACATATCGCTGATTGCCCTTTTTCAGCCTGGCTATAGCCTCTTGTGGCGAAACAACCTTTGCTTCGCCATGACCACCGTGTCCTGAGGCCCAGGCTGTTGAACCGGAGAGACCGGGGAGATTGGATAGCGCAAATGCAGCAGTCCCTGCAGCAAAACCCTTAAGTACATCGCGACGAGAAATCATTTCTTGGTCCTCCTTCCAGTTTGATGTGAATTGTATACGATGTCGCTCCAGCGCATACTATAAGCCCGGCACAAGCTGTTTTGCACATGTCGGATATTATGATTGTTAATACCGCTATAAAGACGTTTTTTCCTATACGATATACTGATAGATGTCAAGAATTCTCTAAAAACGGCTTGGTTCCCCGGTTTTGCAAATTTTGAGTGCCGTGCTTGATTTTGAGGCCCGTATAAGGTCTTAACGAACATTTTTCAGATGACCACAACAACGGTATCGTGGTAATAAAAATCGTGTCTTTTAAAGCGTACTACATAAAAGTGGCAGTCGCCCTCCCTGTTTTCGGTACCTTTACCTACGAGGTGCCGGAATCGCTTTGCCCCTCGGCAATGGTTGGAAAGCGGGTATTGGCCCCTTTTAAGAACCTTAAGGTCACCGGATACATCCTCGAGATCCTTCCGACCGCAGATCATTCGGGTATTAAAAAAATTTTGGATATCCTGGATGACACACCCTTGTTCCCGCCCTCTATGCTCCCGTTCTTCAGATGGATAGCAAACTATTATCGCCATCCTGTCGGCGAAGTCATCAAGGGAGCACTTCCCGGCGGCCTGAACATTACCCAAGTCGAAACCGTGAGTATTACGGAAAAAGGACGTTCAGTGCTCTCAGCCCCCTCCCTGATGGGCCTTGATCGCTTTGTACTGGAAGCACTTGAGAAGCGAGGGGCCCTGTGCCTCCGCACACTTTATAAAGACTTCAAAGAAGGACTTTCTCCAAGGGCTCTGCGCAGCCTGGAGCGGCAAGGCTGGATTATGAGGGAGCGAAAACTAAAGCCGGGCAGGGTCCGGCCAAAGATGAAACAATACATCAAAGCTGTCGATGGAAGACCCTCTGCACATGCGCTTTCACAGGCGCGGCAGCGTATCCTCAAGATCATCGAAGACCAGGGCGAAGTCTCTTTAGCGGCCCTGAAAATTCAGGTGCCCTCGGCCGGACAACTCGTCAAGAAGATGGCCGACGATGGGTTCTTGAGCCTGGTTGAACGTAGTGTATATCGGGATCCCTTTGGTGAACCCATTGTACCAGACTCCGGCCCGCCAGATTTGACCAGGGAGCAGGATTCAGTTGTTGGACGTCTAGTGAATGCACTCGGTAAGGGATTTCAAGCCTATCTTCTTTACGGTATCACCGCAAGTGGTAAGACAGAGGTCTATATGCGGGCCGTTGCGGCCGCCCTCGAGAGAGACCAGGAAGCCCTCATACTCGTGCCCGAGATTGCATTGATTTCCCAGATGGAACGTCTCTTTCGGGCCCGCTTCGGTGATTGTGTGGCCCTATTGCATAGTGGTCTCAGCAAAGGTGAGCGTTTTGACCAGTGGATGAGGATACTGAGAAAGGAGGCCAAGGTCGCCATCGGAGCCCGATCTGCAATTTTTGCCCCCTTTGAACATCTCGGTTTGATCGTCGTGGATGAAGAACACGACGATTCTTACAAGTCCGCATCAGGCGGACTCCGGTATCATGCCCGTGATCTGGCTGTAGTCCGAGCCAAGTTCCAGGGTGCGGTGGCCTTACTCGGGTCTGCCACCCCATCGGTCGTGTCTTATCACAATGTGCGCGCTGGGAAATTCCAGGGCCTAAGCCTCTCGAAACGGATCGAAAACAGACTTCTTCCGGAGGTAAGGATCGTAGACCTTCGGGAGCCAGAGGGACACCGCCGCTCCAAACCATTCATTACAAAAGAACTCGAGGACGGGATAGCCGAGACCATGAAACGAGGAGAACAAACCCTCCTTTTCTTGAACCGGCGCGGCTTTGCCAATTACCCCGCTTGTGGACGCTGCGGGGCACCTGTGCGTTGCAAGAACTGCGACATCACCATGACCCTCCATCAGGAGGCTAATGCCTTCAGGTGCCACTACTGCGGTTATACAAGGCCCCAGGCGGGCGTTTGCCACGCCTGTGGTGCTTCCAAGATCAAACTGCTTGGCTTGGGGACAGAAAGGGTGGAGGCCAAGATCAAGGAGATTTTTCCTGAAGCCAGGGTGGCCCGAATGGACCGGGATACCACAGCCAGAAAAGGTGACCTTGTCAAGATCCTGAAAGACCTTAGGGCAGGCGCCGTAGACATCCTCATAGGAACCCAGATGGTAGCCAAAGGGCACGATTATAGCAATATTACCCTGGTTGGAATTATCTGTGCCGACCTTTCACTAAATTTTCCGGACTTTCGGGGCGGGGAGCGTACTTTCCAACTCTTGGCCCAAGTAGCCGGCCGCGCTGGTCGAGGCCCGCGGCCCGGCCGAGTCATCCTACAGACGTACAACCCTGACCACTTTTGTATCTTAACTGCAAAGGACCAGGACTATGGAGCCTTTTACGATCAAGAGATCCGCTTTCGAAGGACATTGAAGTATCCACCGTTTTCTCGCCTGATACATATTCTCGTTACGGGAAAGGACAAGGAGCAAACCGCTCAGCATGCTCAAATGCTGGGAGAGATCTGCCGGGAACTGCAATCAAAAAATCGGACATATCAAGATAAAGTGAAACTCCTCGGTCCGGTTGCCGCCCCCCTGGCCAGGCTTAAGAAGCAATACCGATGGCAGCTTTTGCTCAAAGGGCTTAAGCCTGAACCGTTACACAGCTTGACTCGAAATCTCATGGACAGGGCGGAGCGAACGATTCGAAAGGGAAGAATAAAGGTGATCGTTGATGTGGATCCGGTAGATATGCTGTGAGGGATTGAGGGATTGGGGAATTTCGGATTGACCCCGTCCTGAAGGCCGGTGCTTCTGCCTTATGGCAGTGCTTCGCGGGCGGGGAGGGAGCCAGTCAAAGCATAATTCCGGGAAAAGGAGGGATAGATCGTGATACTTGCCGTGATGAGCGACACCCACGACCATATCTGGAATGCAAGGAAGGCCCTGGAGTTCGTAAAGGAGCGGGGTGCGGAGGCCATAATTCACTGTGGGGACTTTATAGCGCCGTTCATGCTGAAGGAGTTGGATCAGGCACAAATTCCCGTGCATGGTGTTTTTGGTAACAATGACGGGGACCAGTACCTGCTAACCAAGTTGTCAATGACAGAGTTTTCCAATATCACCTTGTATGGGCTTATGGGAGAGCTGAAGCTTGCCGATTTCAGAGTTGCCTTTACGCACTATCGGGTCGTAGCCGATGGTCTGGCGGCAAGCGGACGCTTCGACCTGATTTGCTTTGGGCATTCGCACGAGGCATTCTACGAGAAGGTGGGAAAGGCGGTTCTGCTGAATCCGGGAGAGGTTATGGGAAAAGATGGGTCTCCAGGATTCTATTTGGTCGACACATCGGCAAGAAAGTACGAAGCGATCTCCCTGCTGTAGACGTCTCGTAATTTCTGACCGCCTATCCTTTGTTTAGAATCTCCATTATTTTTTCAGAAAAATCTTTCATTTTGAATGGTTTCTGAATAAAACCGTCACAGCCTCTTTCCATTATCTCTGTAGCTTCACCATCAATACTGAAACCACTTGAAAGCAGGACTTTTATGTCCGGGTTGATCTCCTTCATGCGGTCATAGGCTTCACCACCACCCATATTGGGCATAACCATGTCCAATACAACAATGTTTATGTCATCCCGATTCTTCTTATAAACCTCGACAGCCCCTTTTCCGTCTTTGGCACTAATTACCCTGTAGCCCATGGCCTCCAACAACTCCTTGGCTATTTCTAGGACTTCATCTTCATCGTCTACCACGAGGACCGTTCCGGTTCCCCTAATAAACTGCTCAGCAGCTTCGATAGCTTTCTCGAACTTTATTTTTGATACAGGTAGATAAATATTGAAGGTCGACCCTTGCCCTTTCTTGGAGTCGACATCAATATATCCGCCATGGCCCTTAATAATACCGTAAGTAGATGCCAAACCAAGTCCGGTGCCGCGGCCCATCTCCTTGGTCGTAAAGAACGGATCAAAAATGCGCACCATGGTTTCATCGTCCATACCGGTGCCTGTATCAGTCACCGTTAACAAGACATACTTGCCCGGCTTTGGATCATAGACCTTGTCCTTCATATCCTTGTGGGTCTTGTTCATGGTTTTCAGGATAAGATTCCCGCCACCAGGCATGGCATCTGCAGCATTCACATAAAGATTTAAAAGCACCTGCTCTATCTGCCCGGGATCTGCCTTTATTGCAGACAAGTCCTCGGAAAGCTCCCAATGAATCATAACCTCCTTTCTGGTTCTGCCAAAGGCGTCAGAGGTCTCTTTTAATAATTGGTTCAGGTCAAGGGGCTTGACCTCATATTTTCCCTTTCTGGCGTATCCGAGAAGGTGTGAGGTTAATCTGGCCCCGCTTTGAATCTGCTTTTCAACGTTTTTTAACCGTTCGTAGGTGGGGTGCGTGGAATCAATATCCATAAGCATCAAGGATACGTTTCCCTGGACCGCCATAAGCAAATTGTTAAAGTCATGGGCAATGCCACCAGCCAAGGTGCCAACGGATTCCATCTTCTGGGCGTGTTGGAGCTGGGCTTCAAGCGTCTTTCTCTCTTCCTCCACTTCTTTACGCTCCGTGATATCCCGGGCAACAGCAATGACAAATTTTTTGTCGCCATGTTTGCCTGCGGAAAGCGAGATCTCCATGGGGAACACTTTTCCGTTACTTCGTAACCCCGGCAGCTCAACGATTTTACCGATTGCCTTTTTAGACTTACCCGTGGCAAAATAGCTTTCCAAGTATTGCCGATGCCGATCTCTGACGTCTTCGGGCATCAGCAGGTCAAGTGGCTGGCCTATCATTTCCTCCTCTTTGAGACCAAACATTTTTTCAGCTGCCGGATTGAATAAGGTTATTAACCCGTCTTGGCCGATTGATATTATTGCCTCTTTGGTTGCATTAATGAGCATCCGCAATAGGTTTTCACTTCGCCGCAGAGCTTCCTCAGCCCTCTTACGCTTGGTGATTTCAAGTGTAACCTCGACCACGCCCGCGATAACGTTAGTTACATGCCGAACCGGATAACCGCGTACGAACCACGTTCGCCCATCCGGGCTGGTCATTTCTGCCGCCTGTGGTTCACCTGTTTCACGAGCTTTCAACACAGGACAGCCCGGGCAGGGTTTGGTCCGCCGATGAAACATCTCGTAGCAATGTCGCCCTACCAAATCATCAGGGGTCAAGCCAACCGATTTGCTTGCCACACTGTTCGCCCATACTATCCTGTGTTCCATGTCGTGGTACACCACATCCTCAGACATGCTATTAAGAATAGCGTTTTTCTCCTGTTCGCTTTCCCTGAGCGCCTCCTCAGCCTGCCGCCGTTCCGCAATTCTTTGTTCTTCAACGTTAAAGATGTCCCAGAAGACACGTGCAGCGACATGGTCCATCAATTTGACGCGTGGTGGCTTGGTTCGGGAGATCTCATCTTCTAATGTATCGCTACCTGTTAGCTCGATGATCATATGAAGATCTTTGAACTTGTAAAGGTTGCGGTAATCCGTTGTTGTATAAATTCCCTTTTTCTGGGCGTAGAGATAACCCACAGCCTTGGGATTTCTAGAGGCTACTCCGATGAGCTTCATCCGAAGCTGGCTTAGCTTTTCGGCAAATATTATATCCATAATCGCCTTGCAGCCAGGACCACCACCTACAATTGCCACGTTAAGTGAGCTAACTTGTTCCATCATTAGATCCTTTATTGGTTGCTCGACCTTTTTTTCTTATGCTTCAAGTGAGGATCTTCCGGCCCCCGGAAAATCCTCCAATTGCCTTTAACCTAAATTGAGCGATTTTTTACTCGATCTGCACCAACCTCTTGCGCATCAAGGACTTGCGAAAAGCCTCGACATATCCACGGGTATGCCTCCGTTTTTCGCAAACCTTGCTGCATCAAGATCTCAGCACATATCTTCGCAAAAAATCGCTCAGTTCAGGTTTAAATCAAAAAAGGCCCACACACTGGTATTTCTGATACCACGATTGAGCCTTTGGATCACCATAAAGGTTCCCCCCTTGCTTGGATTACATTCCGAACTTTGCGACTTTTTCTGGGGAGCTTTTACATCAATAGGCTACGAATTTCAAGCCGGACACGTTCAATCACAGACTATCCACAATATATGGTAGATTACCGGGGTACTCTAACCCAGACTTCCTCTTGTGCCGGGACCTGATGAAGTTCAAGGGCCAGTTCCATGGCGATTGTGTTGATGCGTTTTTCGTTCATTTCATCCCGGGAAACCCCGTCCTTAGGGCGGGGTCAGAGTCGATTGGCTTTGCCGTAAACAAAATGAATGTTAAAATCGTTGACTTGAGCACAAGTCTCCCCCCCCTTTTAAAAAGGGGGACTTTAAGCCCCCTTATATTGGGCAAATCAAAGCCACGTCCTCAGGGCGGGGTTTCTTTACATTCCT
>JAUWMM010000059.1 GCA_030613145.1 Desulfobacterales bacterium
CTTTCGAATTGCCGTGTTTACCATTTTTCATCTGTTTGTGGCCTTCTCCTTTACTTTCCAAGCGGTTATGATATGGTATGCAGATCAAAACATCAACCACTTTTTTGTCTCTGAAGGGGCCAAGATGCCAATTCCCGGCAATCTCCTCACCACGGCTATGGCTGTCATGCCACACAAGGACGTGGGGCGAGCCCTTGATATGGCCCTGTCTCTGGACGTGCCTTTCTGGCCCCAACTCCCGCTATTCAGCTACTACGAAGATATGTATGTCCAGGCCTCAGAGCACTTCCCCGGAATTCTGCTCGATATAGAAAAACGCACACTGCGCTTTTCCATGGAAAAATTCATCACCGAATTTGAAGAATGCATGGCCCACTTTGATAATCCAGAGTATTTTGATGTCAGCGAGACTTATTCCGCTGTCTATAGCCGCTTCCTGGCCTTGGACCTTTCAGAGAGGCCTGCCATACGGGGCCAATTAGAGGGGCCCATTAGCTTTGGGTTCAATGTGGTGGATCAGGATGACCGTCCCATTCTTTTTAACGATACGGTCCGTCCATTTATGCTGGAGTTTATGGCAAAACGTATTAACGCTCAACTAAGCCGGCTGAAAAAACTCAATTCCAATGCCTTCATGTTTATCGATGAACCAGGTCTTCAATTCGTGTTCAGCGGCATGGCCGGTTATGGTGATTTAGCGGCACGTAGAGATATGGAGACCTTTTTCGCGATGATCAACAGACCGCGTGGAGTGCATTTATGCGGCAATCCGGATTGGGATTTTCTTCTCGGGCTCGACCTTGATGTTCTATCTCTTGATGTTTATACTAATGGAGAGGTGTTCGCATCCTATGCGGCTTCCATTCGTAAGTTTTTGGACCGGGGAGCGGTACTTGTCTGGGGGATTGTTCCCACGAACTTTGAGCCTTTTGAGAAAGAAGACATGATTTCCTTGGAAAAACAGCTTGAAGAGGTATGGACAACCCTGCAAAAGAAGGGCATTGACAGGGAATTCCTTCTTTCCCGAAGTTTGCTTTCACCTGCCACCTGCTGTTTGGTAAATCCGGACAGGGAGAAGACCGTGGAGAAGTCATTCAAAATGATCAAGAGTCTGTCTGAAAAGCTTCGCGAAAAATACAGGTTGTAAAAAAGGATATTATCATGGCTAAGCCAACATGCGAAGAATTGGAACAAGAGATCAAGAAGTTAAAAAAAGAAGCGGTTGAGCGCAAGCGAACAAAGGAGGCGCTGCGTCTAAGCGAAGCACGTCTCCGCGCAACAATTGACAGCTTGCCGTTCGACTTCTTTATACTGGACGAAACTAACCGTTATGTAATGCAAAGCGCCAGCTCTCTGGAGCGTTGGGGCGATATAACAGGAAAGCGCCCTGAGGATCTGGTTACGGACGAGTCTACCTTGGCTTTATGGGAAGCTAACAACCGCAGGGCTTTTGCCGGTGAAGTAGTCAAAGGTGAGGTTGAGTTTAAGGCGCCAAAAGAGCACAAATTTTTCTACAATATTGTATCTCCGATTAGTGATGCAGGAAAGATACGAGGTATTTTAGGTGTAAATATCGACATCACTGATCGCAAGAAGGCAGAAGAAGAACGAGAAAAATTTGAAGCGCAGTTCCGAGAAGCTCAGAAGATGGAGGCCATCGGCACCCTTGCAGGCGGCATTGCCCATGACTTCAACAACCTGCTAACGACCATCCAGGGGACCGCCTCATTGATGCTTTTCGATGTTGATTCTAAAGATCCACATTATGAACTGCTGCAAATGATCACAAAACAGGTCCGGAGGGGGGCCAGTCTTACGGCCCAGCTTTTAGGATATGCCAGCAAAGGAAGATATGAGGTAAAACCGATCAGCCTCAACCAGATAGTCGAAGAAACCTCTGATACATTTGGTAGGACCCATAAAGAGATCACTATTCATCGAGAATTAACTGAGGACTTATCCAGCATAGAGGCTGACCAGTCGCAAATTGAGCAGGTCCTGCTGAATCTGTACATAAATGCCTCTGGGGCCATGCCTCGTGGAGGGAAGCTTACCTTAAAGACCACGAATGTAACCCACAACGATATAAAAGACATAGCGCCTAATCCAAGATCCGGCAGCTATGTTCTCCTAACGGTAACCGACACAGGCACAGGTATGGACAAAGAGACCCAGGAGAGAATCTTTGAACCATTCTTTACCACCAAAAAAATGGGAAGAGGCACAGGCCCCGGGCTGGCTTCTGCTTATGGAATCATCAAAGGCCATCGCGGATACATCCATGTCGATTCTGAAAAAGGACGTGGTACAACCTTCAGCATTTATTTCCCCGCATCAGACAAAGAAGTCGTGACGGCTATCAAACCTGCCAAGTACGTTATAGAGGGAAGCGGCACCATCCTCCTTGTAGACGATGAAGACCTGGTATTAGACACAGCCGTCATGATGCTCGAGAAAGTAGGATACACCGTGCTCGAGGCCAAAGGCGGCAGGGAGGCCGTTGAGATCTATGAAGCAAACAAAGATAAAATAGATCTGGTCATCCTTGACATGATCATGCCGGACATGGGTGGTGGTGAGGCCTATGACAGAATGAAAGAGATCAATCCCGACGTAAAGGTACTCCTTTCCAGCGGATACAGCATAGAAGGCGAGGCGACCGAAATCTTGGAACGAGGCTGTGACGGCTTTCTTCAGAAGCCGTTCAATATAAAGGAGCTGTCCGGGAAAATCAGAGAGTTTCTCGATAAGGGATAGGGCAACGCTCAGAAAGCATCAAACCTTTCCATAAATTGTTCCAAATCGGAATACAATAGGGTCACAGAACGGAGGAGCAGGGTCGACGGAGAAGTGAATCAGAGATCTGTTGTCTCTCGCAATATTGATATTGAAAGGCATCACAATGAGTAAAACAATTACATCAGACGAACTAGAGATTATGTTAAATGGACATAACCCGCCGCGAGTTATTGATGTCCGGAGGAAATCTGATTACGAGAGCGATCCATCTATGATACCGGGTGCCATATGGATGGATCCTGAAAAAGTGGATGTCTGGAGCAAGAAATTAGGTAATGAAGATGTGGTGGTTTATTGTGTGCGTGGTGGTTCTGTCAGCAAATCGACACTAGAGAAATTACATGGGTTGAACATCAATGCGAGATATATTGATGGAGGAATTGTGTCCTGGAAGGAATCGGGTAAATCAGTAACGAAAACATAATGGGAGATTAGGATACGTAGGCGGCGGAACCGGGCTAATTCTTTTTGCTTATTTTCTTGAAAATCCAGATTTTCAGGAATGGGCGACAGCTAAAATAGCAATAGCAGCTGTAGGTGGAATTATAGTCTTTTTGAAACTCATCGGCCGAAGTAGCCACCTGGCTACGACGGCCGAAATGGCGTGGTGACCCGCCATAGTCTCGGCGAAGGCGGGTTATTGCTTCGGCGAGTTCCGCCGTCCTGAGACACAGCCAGGATGCCCTGTGCGGGAGCATAGGGAGGCTTCACTTGAATAAGTGGAGCCTATCGTGTATACTGGGTTGTCAATACCTCAAAATCACCATGTATTTCGATCTCGCCTGTTTTGGTGCAGTCAAATTGGGGCCGTTATTTAAGGAGCTAACTGACTATGGCAATAAGCAGCCTTGACGGACTGTTTACTCAGGAGCTTTTGAAAAAGCTATTTCCAAAAAACCGATCAGACCAGTTTTTTGATGCACTTTACGGAGACAGAACGGATGGTGCTTATGATATAAGCCTGGAATTCAAGGGACACAACCAAAACGAATTGCGGTTTGAGTTTCACCTGAAGCAGCGGCCGGGGAAATGTCTGGCGTGTAATCTCACTTTTGGGCTACCAAGAATATTCTCTTCCCATCCAACCATAAATATCAACGGGTTAGTTCATGAGATCGACCATCTGCTGAATGGGCAAGCGAGGTGCGCAAACTGGCAACTAGGCAGCACCCATGTAGTATACAATGACCTCCATGTTATCCCATTAATCCTTTTTTTGGATATCTGACCCCCTGCTCTATGCTCATCGACCCGGGACCAATTAGACCACCAAGTGAGGCTAACAGCTACCTTATCCGTGTCACCAGGAACTGCCCGTGGAACAAGTGTCTGTTCTGTCCGGTTTACAAGAAACATAGGTATGAGCCAAGGCCTGTCGAGGATATTCTTGCTGAAATAGACTATGATGCACAGACCCTTGGCGACAGGTTCAAGAGCGCTTTTCTTCAGGACGCCAATCCTATTCAAACGCCGACACCTGATTTGATTAAGATCATAAGTACGATAAAAGACGCCTTTCCATCCATAAGAACCGTGACAACCTACGGCAGGTCCAGCACCATTAAGAAAAAGTCAATCGAAGAACTGGTGGAGCTACGAGGCGCAGGCCTCACACGAATCCACTGTGGCCTTGAGTCAGGCTATGATGCCTTGTTGAGATATATGAAAAAAGGTTCCAATGCCAAGATCCTGATTGAGGGCGGGCAAAAAGTTAAGCAGGCGGGTTTGGAATTGTGCCACTATGTAATACCTGGTCTCGGCGGGGACCTTCAACTCGAAGGGCGTCCTACATGGAAAAGACATGCTGAAGAGACTGCGCGGGTCATAAACGAAGTGAATCCTGATTATGTGCGCCTGAGAACCTTGGGTGTTCATCCGGCAACGCCGCTGGTGAAAAAGGTAAGTTGCGGGGAATTCAAGAGGTTAACAGACCCTGAAATAGTCGAAGAAATCAGATACTTCATCGAAAGCCTTGATGGAGTCTCCAGCAGAATTAGAAGTGATCATAATTTAAACCTGCTAATGGAAATAATTGGGACGATGCCGGACGACAAAGAAAAAATCCTTTCCACAATTGACACCTATTTAAAGCTGCCCCTTATCGATAAGTACGGATTCAGATTCTGGACCTTATTGTACAGGTATAAAGTTGTCTCCAAGTTCACACTCACAGAAGCTGAACACATGAGGGACTTCATGCATGAGAAGTGGGGAATCGACCCAAACAGAGATTTGAATCCAGTTGATATTCAAAATCTTGAACATATTGTTGAGTCTCTCCTCATGCAGCGTATATAGGCGCCGGCACGGGAGATGGTAATAGTAGGGTCACATCGGTACAGATTCTGGCGCTGACCACTCCTTTTGTCTATACACAATAAAACAGGGGGATATGAAATGTTCAAGGAATCAAAAGTCACCAGGTTAAGTATTCCGGGTTGGAAGGCTGTCTTCCGAGCAGAAATCCGTCCGGGCATTCTTTCATTCATAGCAGTACATGACACCACACGCGGAAGCGCCCTGGGCGGCTGCCGCATGGTCAAATACGTCAGCGAATCACAGGCACTGACCGACGTTCTCAGGCTCAGCAGGGGCATGACATTTAAAAACACTATTGCTGGTCTGCCGCTGGGCGGGGGAAAGGCGGTTATTGTCTGCGACCCCGGGGTTAAGGGGAAAACCCGCCAGGCTGTCCTGAAGGAGTTCGGAAAATTCGTAGCCTGGGTCAACAGGTCGGACGACCTCTATTACACTGCAGAGGACATGAATACGACTATTGAAGATATGCGGGTTGTAAAGAAATACACGCGCAACATCTTCGGGACCAGGGTCGATCCTTCTCCGTATACAGCGATCGGAGTATTCAGTGCCATGGAATACGCAGTGGATTATTTTGCCATGGACCTGTTTGAAGGTGAGCGCCGCCTGAAAGGGAAAAAAGTCCTGGTTCAGGGCCTTGGAAAGGTCGGGTCAGTACTCCTGGAACTGCTCCATGAGGCAGGCGCCGAGCTTGTGATCAGCCACACAAGGGAAAAGGGTATTAAGGATGCACTGAAAAAATATCCTAACGCCTCTGTTGTGGACCCTGGTAAATATCTTGAGGCGGAAGTGGACATTTTCGCGCCGTGTGCGCGGGGAGAGGTTGTTAAAAGCATAGATGTTGAAAATGTCAGGTTCAAGATACTTTGCGGGGCCGCGAACAACCAGCTCCAGAACCCCGTTACCGGTCATCTTCTCCACCGGCGAGGTATCGTGTACTGTCCGGATTATATCTCGAACATGGGGGGCGTATGTTCAATACAGTACCTGGAGGTTGAGAAATTCAGCAGGGAAAAGACGATAAAAAAGATAAAAAGGACCGTCCGCAAAATGCTCGGAACGACTTTCAGAACTGCATTCAGAAAAAAGATCCCCTTCAATGCTGCGGTTGATCACGTGGTAGATCAGATCGTGTGGGGAAACTCAATAGACGGGCTTAATTACCTTAACAGAAAGATCTTTCCTCTGACATATACTTCGGAACTCAGCTATTGATCACGCCCTGGGAGTAATAGGTAATAGTAGAAGAATGCAATAATGCAGCACAGGTTTTCGGGCGTATAAATCAAAGCAGCGCAAAGTTGGAATATTACATGGCCACTTATGAAGAGTTGGAAAATCTGCTTGCCAAGGCATCACGTCTTTTGTTGGATTTACTTATGTTTATGTTGCGATAGAAAAGGAGAAAATTATGACCTGCGTGAAGTACCTCTTAATTGGAGCAATTTTTTCAATTATTACTGCTTCACCATCTTATGCTGAATTTTCAATACCATCTCACGCGTACACCGTAGACCAACTAGAAGAAGCCAAGGACATAGCAAAAGCCACCGCGAAAGCTTTAACTTTTGTTTACACAAATAAAGATACTAAATGCGGGCTTGCTACCTCAGCTAGCTTGGATGCTTTTAAAGAGCTTCAAAAGGAAACCATTATTATTTATGCCTGTTCCGGGAATGACCAAACCCGGAGCCAAATCCCTTCCCTTGTTAGGCGCGCAATCAATTCACCCCAATCTGGGCAGTACATCCCAAAAACCGTCATAGTTGACTCCAAAATAACCAAAGTAATAGCTATCATCCCGTACACAAGAGATCCAAATAGAAGGAAACAACTTTTTAATGAAGCCAATAATATTATCTCTAGCCAATCTTATTAGTTGGGGCACAATGGGGGCGCTCATAAGTTTATAAAAAAGAGGGGTTCAGGAGGAGTTGGTTATATATTTATGTCCGTCCGCCTATGTACCTCCGGGGCATTCTGGCGAAGGTGAGTAAAAGGAGAAACTCAAATGCAGTTAGACTATCATTACTACGCAATTTTTCAATTGGCCAAACTCGCCGGGTTCAATACAGCTGATTCTGAAACTATAGCGTTTGCTTCTCAGTATGTGGATGATTCTACGGAAAGTGAACCCATTGAGCCCTTTCCGGATCAGCATTTTGATACCGTGAGGACCGCTCATTACAATCTTAAAGCCTTTAATTGGAATGTTCAGAAAAAGATATATATGCCATTTCATTTTTTACCGCTAAAAATAAGGTGGATATCTCCCCAGGACTTTTCATATTTAACAAAACCGGCCTCAGGAGATGACTCGGAACTTCCTACAATGCTCATTAAAGATGCTCTTGCTGAAAAAAATCGTACGTTAAAACTGATACGTCTTGGTGTAGCACTGCATACTGTAGCAGATACCTTTTCTCACTTTGATTTTTCAGGCCGACATCATGACGAAAATAATGTAGGAAGAATCTCGCACGCAAGGAAAAGCGGAGGATGGCAATTGCAGCTGCTGACAAGCTATATAGCTGATCTTTTTGTACCCAGAATCGGTCATGTTGAAGCATTTGAGTTCCCCGATCAACCCTTCCTGAAATGGCGTTACACAAACAACGCCGGCCGGAAGAAACCAAGAGACAACCTGAAATTCAGCATGCAAGGCGCTAAGCTGATTTACAATTTTCTCAAAGTCGCCAAAGATCCTTCAGCAGGATCAGCCGATCTTGAGCAGGAACACCCAAAGGATTTTAAAAAGATACGCTCTCTTTTTCAGAAGAGGGGAGATCTTGATAGCCGTTGCAGCAAATGGAAAAATTACACAGGAGCCTCTGAATATAACAAGACAAAATGGCGCCAAAAAGCTCTTAAAGGGGATATTGAGTGGGATGATATGTCACCTTCTGAAATAAAAATTCACACTAGGAAACTTAAAGGAAAATCAGGTTTTGATTCATCAAAATGGGCCTATTTTCACAGGGCCGCTTTCAAGCAGCGGAGCATAGTCGTTGGTTGGCTAAATTAGGGAGAGCGGAATGCAATCCCAAATCCCGATCTTGATGGTCAAATGAATATGAAAGTAATAATTAATTTTCTTGCATTTGTATTTTTATCAGGATGTGCGAATGTTTACAAATTTCCGCGTGATATTTCGAGAAAACAAAACACAGAACCCACACTACTTTCTTCCCATATAGTACTGGCCGATGGAAAAACCCTCTACGCTGTAAACACAATAGATGAATCTGATAACCCAATTATTATAGGCATTCATGGGTTGGGAGGGCATGCGGAGGGATTTTATTATTTTATCAAATACTCTAT
>JAUWMM010000161.1 GCA_030613145.1 Desulfobacterales bacterium
CATCTTACTGTCCTGTATTCATCAAAGATAGCTTCAATGAAGGCCTGTCGTCCACAAAGGCATTGCATATCGACTATCCCCAGGCTATACCGGCTGCCTTCCACGTAGACCCGAGGTTTTGCCTCTTTTTAACAAATCAGGAGTGTAAGCAGTGTGAGAGGGTGTGCGGGGCGCAAGCGATTGATTTTGATCAGCAGGAGACCTCGCTGGAGGTGGAGATAGGTGCGGTGATACTGGCGCCTGGGTATGAGCCGTTCGACCCTCAGATTAAGGGAACCTATGGGTACAAGCGATTCCCTAATGTGGTCACAAGTATGGAGTTTGAACGTATCCTTTCTGCCACCGGTCCCTTCAAAGGCCACGTTCGAAGACCTTCAGACGGAAAAGAGCCAGAGAAGATCGCATGGATTCAGTGTGTTGGTTCCAGGGATCCTTCAGTGGGTCGGGGGTACTGCTCTTCTGTTTGCTGCACCTATGCTATCAAGGAGGCCATGCTGGCCAATGAACATGCGCCTAATGAACTCGATACAGCCATCTTTTATATCGATATAAGAACACACGGCAAGGACTTTGAGAAGTTCTACAACCGGGCTAAATATGACGTGGGCGTTCGGTTTATCAAGTCTAGGATCGATACAATAGCCCAAGAGGATAAGACCGAGAACCTCATCATCCGATACACTGATGAGGATTCTATGGTGGTTGAAGAGGCATTCGATATGGTGGTGTTGTCGGTCGGTCTTGGGACATCCGATCAGATCAAAGATCTGTCCGCAAGATTGGGTATTGATTTAGATCGTTATGGTTTTTCAGAGACCAGCAGTTTTAGACCGGTCAACACTTCCAGGCCGGGCATTTACGTTTGTGGGGCTTTTCAAGGGCCTAAGGATATTCCTCAATCCGTGATGGAGGCAAGCGCTTCAGCCGGTGTCGCCTCTGCTGCACTGTCAGAAGTACGTCATACCCTTACCAGAGCGCGGGCCTATCCGGAAGAAAGAGGCGTGATTGGGAAGGTACCCCGTGTCGGTGTCTTTGTATGCCACTGTGGTATAAATATCGGGGGTGTGGTCCGTATTCAGGAAGTGACTGAATATGCCAGAGCCCTTCCGCATGTAGTGTGGGCTTCAGACGAACTCTTTGCCTGCTCGGCAGATGTCCAGGAAAAGATCAAGAACCTTATCGAAGAACATAGTCTGAACCGGGTGGTTGTTGCTTCATGTTCACCGAGGACACATGAGCCGCTATTCAGAGAAACCCTTCGCGAGGCAGGCCTCAATAAGTATCTTTTTGAGATGGCCAATATCCGGGATCAGTGTTCGTGGGTTCACATGAATGATCAGGACGAAGCCACGGAAAAGACCAAGGACTTGGTGCGCATGGCTGTGGCCAAGGCCGGCCTCATGGAACCATTGGTTGAGCCCAGGGTGTCGGTGACCAAGTCGTGCTTGGTGGTCGGGGGCGGGGTAGCAGGGATGACGAGTGCGTTGAACCTGGCTTGCCAGGGTTTTGAGGTTCACTTGGTGGAGCGTGGTGACCGCTTGGGTGGCCAGGCATGGAAACTCTATAGGACGTGGAAGAACGAAGAGATACGACCCTATATTGAAGACCTGACCCGGCGGATCGAGGAACATGCTTTCGTGCACGTTTATCTGAAGAGCACGGTCAAGGCAGTTTCAGGTTTTGTAGGCAATTTTACATCCATAGTCACTGATGGCGAAGGGAATGAGCGAGAGGTGAAGCACGGAGCGACCATTCTGGCCACTGGAGGTGAAGCCTACAAGCCTACTGAATATCTTTATACCAATAAAGATCCCGAAGTATATCTTGCCCTGGAACTCGACCGTGAAATTTTCAATGACCCGAACAGATTCAAGGGCATCAATACCGCTGTATTCATCCAGTGTGTGGGTTCAAGAGAACCGGAAAGGCCGTATTGCAGCAAGATGTGTTGCACCCATTCGATTCAAAGTGCCTTAAAACTGAAGGAGATCAACCCTGATATGGATGTGTACGTCTTGTACCGTGACATCCGTACATATGGCGGCAGGGAAGATATCTACAGAGAGGCCAGGTCTAAAGGGATCGTCTTCATTCGCTATAAATTGGAGGAAAAACCGTGCGTTGAGCGTCAAAACGGTAAACTGAAGGTCAAGGTGAAGGATCAGGCTTTGAAATGCCGAATTGAAATTGAAGCGGACATCTTGACCCTTGCCTCGGCTATTGTCCCTTGCAGTGATAATGAGGTGTTGTCAAGGCTCTACAAAGCTCCATTGAATCAGGAGGGCTTCTTTTTGGAGGCCCATATCAAGTTGAGGCCGGTCGATTTTGCCACAGATGGTATTTTCATGGCAGGCCTCGCACATTATCCAAAGCCTATTGACGAAACGATTGCCCAGGCCCAGGCGGCAGCCGCCAGAGCAGGGGCAATTCTTTCTCAGGATTCGATCGTTCCCGAGGGGATCATCGCCCGGGTGAATGAGGAGGCTTGTCGTGGGTGCGGCCTTTGTGTGGCGCTTTGCCCCTTTGAAGCCTTGAGGATTGTGGATACAGATAATGGGCGAAAGGCTCAAGTCATCGATGTAGCTTGCAAGGGGTGCGGCGTGTGCGCAGCCACCTGTTATCGGCATGCCGTTAATATCAACGCCTTTACCGATGAGCAGTTAGAATCGCAAATTGAGGCTTTCTTGAGCAAATAGAATGCCTTAGTCCTTCGATTCATAAATTCGATGACGAATTTATTACTCAGGACTTAGGAAGCTGCTTTTTGAGCTGTTGCGGGGGCAGCCTTACCCACCTTGCGCCTCCGCACTATAGGAAGTTCAGTGACCTCCTTGTGGGAATAATCCAAGGCCTTTTTGCCATCCAGCAGGGCCAATAGCAGGCCCTCTTCCCTGCAACGGCCTTCGTGTGCGCACTTATTACGGCTGCGCTCAAAGTAGTACAGTGGTGCCAGGCAATTAAATGCGGTGATGTGGACGGTATCTTCGGTTCGGTCATCCCCGTATGCGATTTTTTTCTTGCCACGAAGAATTTCCTTGCCAAGTGCCAAGTCCGGGCAACTTTCTCCAAAGCGCGCACATTTAGAGCAATGTTCAAAAAATTTGAGGGGAGCCCGACATCCAAACTCCAATACACTGATATTCTTGGCAATTTTTTTAGCCATTGTTTTCTCCTTTGTCGATTTTCCTTTTTCTAAGGGTTGTGGCCACTTCTACATCGACATAACCATTAATCTTATCGGTTTGATGTCATACATACTTAAATATATTTTGTCAACATGAGTTGTACTAATATTAGCGGCACCGATTTATTTTTCACCCGATGGAGGAGCTTGCCTGTGTCAAAATAAGAGCAAAATTTGACGGAAGATAATCTTATGGCTAATAAAGTTGGTCTCGTAAAAAGTCATGATTCGTCATGCCGGACTTGATCCGGCATCCAGAACGTGTTGATTTTACTGGATTCCGGCTTTCGCCGGAATGACAAAAAATGATGTTTTTTTACTTTTTACGAGTTTGTCAATAAAGGATTCGAAAATAAATGCGTTTATCGGTTGGCTGAGGAGATAGCAGGTCTTGTTTTAGATTGGATGCTGGGTCCTTAATTCTTGATACTGGATGTGTGGTTCTTGATTCTTGATTCCGGTTTATCCAGTATCCAGCATCTGTAACAAGTATAAAATGAGCAGGTCACATAACATAGACAATCTTTTGTCGATGTTGCGGCGCTAAGCGCCTAAGGCTATTTTGATTTTATCCATAGTAATCTTGCCACATTGGGGCCTGGGTTTCTCCATTGACTCGGCATCTCGGAGGCGAGATAGATCACATCCCCTGACCGGACCGTATAAGTGGCTTTCTTAAGGGACATTCTGAGTTTGCCGGAAAGGAGATAGCCCATCTCATCGCCCTTGTGGATGAAAAAATGGGTGGGAAGATCGCGATTGGGTTCGATGTCAATTATATAGGGTTCCATCTTCCCCTCAAAATCGGGGGGCGTTAAGAGTTTCCCTTCCATGGAACCTTTGGGCAGGTCGGGGAAACCTACGCTCACGGCGTCAGCCATGGGGAAAATGATCCTTTTTTCCAACTCAATGGCCTGTTGAAACAGGGAAGTGATATCCACCGAAAGTACTTCGGCCATCTTCAATAAGGCGGGCAAAGAAGGATAGATAATGTTGGCTTCTACTTGGGAGACTGTGCTGGGTGTTACCCCTACCAATGTTGCCAGCTCTGCCTGGGAAAGGCCCCTCTTGATACGAAGTTCTTTTATGCGCAGACCGAGGTTCAACTGTCCACGGCCACGCTTTTCCATATCAAAGGTGATCGTGAGGTCCTTGGTCCAGTAGCGATAGGGGGCCTGTGTATCTTCAGTGCCACGGTGTTCGGCTTTGACGATCGTCAGAGTTGTAGTCCCCCTCTTTATGGTTAGGTTGATGGCTACCTGTGCAATCTGATTTATCTGAGCCCTAAGTTGTTGTGAGTGGGCCAACTTTTCCATGATCCAGTAAGCGATTGTATCCAACTCATAGAGCCGGGGGCAGGAATGTGAATAAAATGTGAGAATAGCCTCTTCTCCTCCCCAGATTTCCTGCATGCCGGTCATGCTTTCGAATATCAGGCAAACATCTCCTTTTAGCATTGTTTCAAGTACAGCGTAGAGAGTCTCTATGACAAATTCCATATCCCGGGGCTTGTCGATCATCTTAACGTGACATAGCTGTTCAGGGTCTGGCTCTTCATAGAATTTCGTGAAGATTGAACTGCCGGCCCCTTTGCCGTAAGTGAAGCCGTCTAAGATGGTGAGATCCGGGCTTTCAGCCAGGTGTCCCAGTTTGTCAAGAAGGTTTTTGGGAGAGCGATCAAAGCTGATGTATATGACCGGCTTTTGCAGGGACAGGGAAGTTTCTAGAAAGTTTAGACAAAAAGCTGAGGCTAGATTACCCGCATCATCGTGCCAGACCACGTTGTCGCCAATGAAAAGTCCGCCCAGAAGGCGATCCAGCTGGCCAACTCCAGAGCTAACACGTGTTTTTTTATGCACTGTAAAATACCTTCATTCGGACCAAGGGGTCATTTAACGCCCTTGATTCTAGTGTGCCGAGTTGAGGCTTTTTGTGAGGCTATCGAACCAGACTGTGGGTGTCAAGCCCAAAGAAGCCGATCTTTCCAATAAGAATCTCTCGGCATGCTCTGCCGGACAATGTGTATTGGGATATGGATGGTCAAGTTCTGGTATAGGCCACGGTGTCCTGACAAAATTCCTCGATCATCTCATCAGTCAGCGAAGGACGGATCTGCCCCACGATTTCAGCAAAGGTGTCTGTCGTCACTTTGTAATCTTGCTTGCTGGCGTGTTCACGCTCAAAGGCCAACTGAGCCACCTTCTGGAAAAGATACTCAAGATCGGCCGGCGTGAAACGAGACGTTAAGGTTACGACTCGATCAAGATCGATATCTCCTGTGTTGATGGTCGACAGGTGCTGTTTTATTATGGTCTGTCTGCCCT
>JAUWMM010000106.1 GCA_030613145.1 Desulfobacterales bacterium
GGATCGAAAAAATCAAGGTATGCCAAATAAAGGCTGAAACAGGCAATTCGGCAGGCTGTTTCCTCCTTATCCACACCGCGAATCTGCCGGGCAAGGATATCTTGAAGCGCTTTGGCTCTGGTAAGATAATGCACCCGACCCGCATTATGTATCCATTGGTTTGCCAAACGATTAAACAGGATCACAAGAAAAATGCCTGACCCGCATGCCGGGTCGAGGAAAGACCATTTAAAGGCATCCGGTGAGTCGCGCATAGCCATATCCACGACCATTTCCGCCAAAAATCGAGGCGTATAATAAGCCCCGCGCTTTCGCTGCTTTTCCGGGTCTTCAGCAGCTGAAAAGTCTTGATAAATTGCACTTATCGTTTCAATGGGAATCATCTTGAAGTCATATGGCCAGAAACCCAAAGAAAGTTGTCCACTTTTTACATCATGGCCCCCTAGGAAAAGAATTAACTTGTCAAGGTGTGAGGTGCGGATGAGTTGTCTCTCAGCATCAAGATCCTGGTCGAACATGTTGCCGTTGAACCGATCCTTAAGATCATCGAAAAGCCCATAAAGGTAATTGATCCGCTCGGCATGTAATTTCCTTTCGAATAGTTCGGCCAGAAGCATTGTTCCGGTTCGGCCTTTACCCGGTTTCTCAATGGAAACAATGCCACGATCAAGAAGATAACACAAAAAAAGCACACGCCCAATGAAAGCATGGGCATCCTGGATTAATAATCTGTCATTGCCTGCGATCAATGCATCGCGCAAAACACGAAGATTATCCAAAAGCCATGAATCCACAGACTGATCAGGGTCGAAATGCTTTCGGTTCGCCTCGTAATAGTGACCCGTCGCCAGTTCATAATACAAGGACTGAATCCGCTGCATGTAGTCGGTCAGAATCAATATTTCAACAAGAGCGTTTTCCTGTATATTTTCATCTGAGCGCTCTTTTTGTGGTTTCGCCAACCCCGAATAGATATATACAGATGTCGGATCAGCCAGAACAAGGATATTGGCTACGCCTTGATTCCAGAAAAGCCTTTGAAAAAAGATTCGCTCTGAAAGAGTAAAAGGGCGACTATACTCTTTCAGATACAAGATGGGGCGGTTATCCAGGCAGAGCACACCATCAAGTTTTATTTCACGCCAGGCACGTCCGATGACTGACACATATCCGAGTAAATTAACATCATGTTTGACGGATTCAAAAGAATTATAAAATACCATTCCTGCCGGAGTCGGCGTATGTTCCTTCACAAGATTTGATATTTTCATCGCAATACCCATCTATTCAATATATCCGCCGGAGAACGGCCCTGACAACTCCCTGAATATCCATTTCATCGGTGGGAATCAGGTCGGAGTAGTTTGGGCTTTCCGCTTTTAGAAAATAACCGTTTTTTTGTCCGGCAAGTGTCTTGAGTGTGTTTTCGCCATCGATTAACGCGACCACCACATCTCCTTCTTTAGGGGAAACATCGGCATCCGCAACAACCCAATCACCTTCATGGATACCGCGCCCCGTCATCGATTCACCGTTGACCCGCAGCGCAAACAATCTGTGACCAGTGGAGCCGCCAAGTATTGCCGGATCAACGGTCAGGGTTCCATGCTGATATTCTGTTTGGGTCTCCGGATATCCGGCCGGAATATTACCCAGGACCGGAACCGAAATAGCGCCGTTGGTGGATGGTCTCTCGGAAAAGAGTAATTCGATGCCACGCGAACGCCCTTTCCGGCGGCGCACGTATCCTTTTTTCTCCAGGGCACGCACATGATCCGCCGCTGCTTTGGGGCTTTTAAATCCAAAATGGTCGGCAATTTCCCTGTATGTGGGCGAATTTTTCCCTTTGCGCCGCAATTCTTGGAGAAAGTCTATAATTTCAGTTTGTCTGGGTGTCAGGCTGTTTGCACTAAACATTTGTATAGTATTTAAGCAGGAAAAACGAAAATGTCAAGCTTTCATTTTTTTTATGTAAGAAGCAAGTAATCTGTCCGGTATTGTAGCACATAATCTGTCCGGTTTAAAATAGTCATCAGGAGGTGACTTATGAGACCGACAGAATTGTTACAGGAGGTCAGGAAGATGCGATTTGAAGAGACTTATGGTTTTTGGACAGAAAGGCGATTAAGCCAGGCGGAGGCAGCCAGAATACTTGGAGTATGCACCCGGACGTTCCGGCGGTACATTGATCGCTACGAGCAAAGCGGCATAGAAGGACTGATGGACAAGCGTTTGACGCAGGCATCATCGCGTCGAGTTCCGGTGGATGAAGTGATAGCACTTACAGATAAGTACAAAGAGCGATACAAGGGCTGGAACGCAAAACATTTTTATTCGTGGTATCAGCGAGATGGAGGCCAGCGTAGTTACACCTGGGTCAAAAACACGCTTCAGTCAAGAGGATTGGTTTCCAGGGCAGTTAAGAAAGAAAAACACAGGAAGCGCCGGGAGCGGTCTCCTTTGCCAGGCATGATGGTGCACCAGGACGGAAGCACACATGAATGGGTGCCGGGTAAGAAATGGGATTTGATTGTGACAATGGATGACGCGACAAACGAACACTACAACATGTTCTTTGTTCAGGAGGAAGGCACCGCCAGCAGTTTTCGGGGAGTGCGAGATGTGATTCTTCAAAGGGGCTTATTCAGTTCATTTTACAGCGATCGTGGAAGTCATTACTGGTACACGCCTGAGACAGGGGGAAAGGTAAGTAAGGGGCAACTTACACAGTTTGGGCGTGCCATGAAGCAGTTAGGGATTGAGATGATTGCTGCCTATTCTCCGCAAGCACGGGGACGGAGCGAACGGGCCTTTCGTACACATCAGGATCGCCTTTGCAAGGAACTGGCGGCTCATGGAATTACCACGATGGATGCTACTAACCAATATCTTTCACAAGTATATCAGCCTGCATTCAACGCGGAGTTCATGCAACCGACTGCTGAGAAAGGCACCGCCTTTGTGCCCTGGGTTGGAGCGAACCTTAATGACATTCTATGTGAACAGCATCAACGCACCGTAACAGCAGATAATTGTATCAGCTTTAAAGGAAAAACACTGCAAATTCCTGCGAACCGATACCGGTGTCACTATGTCAAGGTCAAAGTACGAGTCCATCATTACACGGATGGTTCACTCGCTGTTTTCCATGGACCGAGAAAGTTAGCTGATTATGATTCACAAGGAAAATTAAAAAAAATAGAAAAAGGAAAGGCAGCCTAAGTCCGCGGCTTATCTCTCGCCCAATGAAAGCAGCTCCAGGCTACGCCTTCCGCTGCTTTCATTGGGAAGTGAAAAGCGGACAATTCATTTGCTACAAAAGCGGACAAATCTATTTGTTGCTAACAGGTGATAAATTCAGGGTTTTCCCCTCAGGCAACCGTATCGGTATAAGTTTTTTTTGCCTAGGTTTACTGTATATTTCAAGCAATGTTCCATGACTTTTTATGAATTTTTTGGTAGCCCCTTCCCATTGCTTTGTGCCGTAAGCCCGGATAGGACTGAGCGCCGCATCTGTTAAAGCATAATGTGCATGAGGGCTGTTTGTCGGGAGATCAGAGTTGTCCGGGTTGTAATCAACTATTTTTGCCTGCATGAACTGATGAAGAACTTGTCTTCTGAAGGTCTCTCTTGTATTTGGCGCAAACTTTCTGTCATAATTTTGCTCAACAAAGGCCATTATGCCTTTAGTTATTGTCAGACTGATCCGCTTTGCCTGGTTCCACGGGTCTTTCGGGCGTCCTTGATTTTTGACAAATTTTCACATCCTTTGCACTAAACCGCATTTCTGCCGTTGAAAGCAAGCGAAGCAAGAGCATCTATTTCATCAACAGGATTGGAAAGATTCTTTGCTTCACATCCGATTTTGCGGATTACTTCTATTGGTGGCAGAGGCATCGCCCTTAATTCCGTTGCGCTTACCTGGGTATTCCCGTTGTGTATCCTGAAATAAGTGTCAAGAAAAGAACTGCTTAAAAGAACCGCCAGACCCCACGCTTCATCCTCTGTCAAAACGCCGTGTGGCCTGTATATATAATTAAGGTGGTTTTCAAGACCGATATGAGGGTATTCTCCTAACTGCCCGGCAAGAAGAGGGGCTGCCACAAGTCTGCGGAGCTCTTCTTTCGCGCTGAATCGTCTCATGAGCACATAGGTGTTATCTGCTACCAAAAGCGGTAGAGCCTTTTCTGAAGATGTAATGTATTGGGCTTTTCCCCGCGCCTCTGTGGGCCAGTTAACCGACAAGGTGCGCACGTTTTGCATCCAGAGCAACGGGGTGTGTGTCTTTCTCGGCTCTCCCTCCGCAGACAGAAGGTTAGCGGCCCGAAACGGCACAACCGGGCCGGTGGAAATCTGAAGCCCGTAACTCTGAAGACGCCCTGTCCAGGCATTGACCCATTTTATGATTGTATCATCTGTTTTGGAAGTAGGCAGGCCGAAAACCATAGCGCGGCTTTTCATGTCAAGGACAGAATTAAGAGGAATGTTACGCTTTTTTGTTTTTGAAAAATCCCCATCGCCATTGCTTGATGAAATGACAACGTGATGATTAGCGCTTTTTGATGACCAGTTATCAATCCTTTCGGCTTTCAGGATAATGTTTTCCTGAAGGACTTTATCTTTTTTAAAAGCTGTTTTTCTTGAGTCAAAAAGATGCGCGGCCTTCGGCTGCATATGCTTGAAAAAATGTTCCCTGAAAGCCCTAAAATAGGGCCCTGAGGTAAAACTTCTGGGAGTTATAAAGATAAATTCGCCTTTTTGAGTCAGTAGAACGGCTGAAATCGCCATAAAAAGGGCATAGATGTTTGGCTGGCCATGTATAACCGACGAAGCAGCCCGAGCCCTGGGATCGGTTTTAGGTATCTTAAAATAGGGGGGGTTTGAAATGGCTATATCAAAAGCGGGCGACTCGAATTTTGGGGCAAACAGCGAGGGAGCGTCGTTAATTGCCTCCGCGTAAGTCATTATAAAATCATCATTTCTCAGACTGTATTCAAATGAAACGCCATGAGATTCAAGATAATTGTCAAGAAACGATAAGGTTTTTTCAAGATATCCGGCAAGAGCGTGGTCAGACTCAAAGGCCTCGATGTATATATGGAAAGGTTTCTTTGTTTGGGCAACAAGATGGGTGCAAACAGCGCATGAAAGGATTCCGGCTCCGGGGTCTAAGATTCGTACAGAACCCTCTCTGGAGCGTACAAAGCTTGCCATGTATTCTGCCACGGCAAGGGGCGTAAAGAATTGACCGGTTGCTTTTTTGCGTGAGGCGGGAACAGACTCAGCATACAACCACCCCATACTTTCAGCATAGGCTGCGGGAGATTCCGAATCCTTCGCATCAAATAAGTCCTTTCGCATGAAAGACGTTGTTGGCATTATGGTATTATCCCCGACAAGCTGGATGTATTTTTTCTAAAAAGTTTAAAGCCCTGTCTGATTCCGTTTCAGTTATAGCCTCATACGAGGCTACTTGCAACGATCCTTATTTCACTCTTGCTTGCCTCGCCCCCTTCCCGCTTTAGAATGATATAATATGCCTTGGCAGCCATGGACAGCTCCATGTAATTGAGATCCCCGGCTTCTTTAATTGCCCCAGCACACTCATGTATTTTCTTCCATAGTTCAGGATACTTTTTCTTCTTGCGCTAAAGAAGTTTTAGGCCTTCTTCTGAAGAGTGGTTCTGCCACTTATTCCTTTATCAAACGCACCATGGGCGAGCAAGACAAAATCACGCGTCTTCATTGTGTCCTCTTTAAAAAGACTTTACATTTTCTGACAGAATCCTGTCAAGCGATTTATATAACTTTCTTTTTTCAACTGGTGTATCGTATTTAACCGGCGCGTGTATATTACAGCAATCCTTCAATTAATAAAACCTTAACACCCCCTAGTCTCTCTAAATTCTTTATATTCTACGAGTTTTGATAGAACCCTTGCAGCCTGCTGAGTCGTCTCATAGACAGGTATCCCACTGTCTTCGAGCATACGAATGTGCTCTGTCCCGTCTTGACCATACAATCCTATCAGTATTGCAACCATTGGTTTTCCATATTTCTCTTTCAGTTGAATAATGTTCTTTGCCATCTCAATTTCCTGGGGCCCCAATGCCCCTAACGAAGTCTTTGAGAAATACTTCACAACATCAGGAACCATTCGGGCAGTAACCTTGTCAAACAAAGAACCCAATGCTGGGACCATCCAGATCACAGAATCGATCTTCTTGTCTTGTAAAAGCACTTCTATCGGTTTCTCTAACATAACAAAATCCCCTCCAAGCCCGGCACCGGTAATATCTATTGGATTCCCACGGCTCCAAAATGACGGCAAGATACTATTTAGCTCTTTCATGCTTTCTTCAGATAATTCCGGTACAACCAAACCTTCCCGGTTACATGCATCTGAGGTTAAAACTCCTGTCCCCCCCCATGCACCCGTAATTCCAACATTTCTTCCCTCTGGAAGCGGCAGGAAAGAGAAT
>JAUWMM010000277.1 GCA_030613145.1 Desulfobacterales bacterium
CAGATCCAGGGGGAACAGCACCGTGCCGCATGCAGCACAAAAGGTAGTTCTGACGAAATCTCTCCGTGATATTTCCATGTGGATCATGCTCAACGATCCTTGATGCTGGATAAAGATACAAACGGGCGCGTCCAGTATCAAGTATCCGGCATCTGGCCGAAGGGTGCTATGTTCGTTTTAAAACAAGCAGGGTATTGAGGGCCAGACTCAGCCCTTTGAGTACCATGACCGAAATCAATACCCCTATGATTCCCATCTTAGGGAGAAATACAAGCCCTGTCAATATGGTACCACAGGCT
The DNA here is from genome assembly GCA_030613145.1 of Desulfobacterales bacterium. GTDB lineage: Bacteria > Desulfobacterota > Desulfobacteria > Desulfobacterales. The sequence goes on from JAUWMM010000277.1 coordinate 300, forward strand.
GCACCGGCGAGGTCCGACACATAAAGGCGGCCTGTAATCTCTGCTCCGATCCCCCGAGACAAGCGTGAGACCGCCGCAAACTGGCAACCTGCCGCAAAGGCAACAACAAATAACAGGCCCGGAATGGTCACATACTGCATAACAAGTAAAGAGATATCTCCCTTGAGATGGGTTCCAACCAGCGCTGCGACACAGGCCAGGGTCGCGAAAAGGATAAGGCTTGCATCACAGGCCAACATCTGCCAAGCGGCCGACTTTTTCAACTTCCCGGATACGAATGCCCCAAGGGCAGCACCTATCATGTAGAGAGTTATAAAGAAACAAATCCTTAGGTATACATAGCCATATATCACTTGAAACAGGAGGAGAAGCGAGAGCTCAAAGGCCATGCCGGCATAACCGGAGGTTGCAATCGTAAATCGCAGATGGTCCTTGCGACATGCCAGGACTGCAAATCCAAGGATAGCGATAACGATGACATAGAGGACCGTCTTCGGACTCCCGGATTTCTTCATCCACAAATCAATCAGGTGGCCGAAGGCCATTGGGGAAAGATCCGTGTTTGACAGAACCTCTTTTTCAGAAAGGAGACGACTGAGCATGTCCATGCGAAAAGGATCTGCCATGGTGGGCAGTTCGTAATCAACCAAACGCCTGGTAGCGATCTCCCGTTCGGCCAGCACACCGGAGATATTGCGATTCAAGGGGGCATTGGAGGCCAGGTAATAGTGGGTTGTTCCAGGGAAAACCAGAACGTGTTTGAAGACCCTTTTTAGGGCGGTATATACAGAACGATTCAAGGCGAGACCTTTCTCCTCAAGGTAGTTTTCAGACCCTAACAGAGTGAAGGAAAGGACTCCGCCCCTGGTAAGAATCGATCTTGCTTCGTCAAAAAATTCCTGGGTGTAAAAGCGGTTGAGTTGAGCATTTTCGGGGTCTGGGAGGTCTATGATAACGGTGTCATATTGCCTGGACGTTTTTTTTATAAAGAGCCGACCGTCTCCAACATGGACGTGCACAAAGGGATGTGCAAGACTCGAGTGAATTAGTCTATCCAGATCCAGGATAGCCGGGTCAAGCTCCACGTAGTCTATGCGCTGTGGGTTGTGCCTGGAAATCTCCTCAAGGGTGCCAAAGACCCCTCCGGCAATCAAAAGCACTTTGGCTCCTTCCCTGACCTGACAAAGCGGCAGATGCGCAACAGTCTCCATGTCAAGATCGCCGGTTGAAAATAGCGGAATGGCATCCTGGAGGACATTGAGCTGCCTGCCGGTCCTTGAAATGGTAAGCTGAGCAAAGGGGGTGTTCTTGTTTAAGATGATCTCCTGACCAGGGAAGCGCCAGGAGAGAGAAGTCACATTGAAAGGTCTGGCTACCAACATTCCTAACCCTAGAAGGCACACAACTGGCAGCACCTTATAAGAGAGCATAGTCAAAGCGGCAAAGAGGTTCAGGAAACCAAGGACCAGCAAGCTGTCCCAGTGGGAAAACAAGTAAACAAGAACAAGGCTAAAGAGCAGACCACCCCCAATATCACCTATGGTGTCCACAACATAGACTTTGCTTGTGACCTCTTTGCCCTGCAATAGAGAGCCTGCCAGGGGTATCATAGCGCCACCGACAAGGCAGTATGGAATGAGTACAATGGCGCTGCCGCCAATGGCTGAAGGCAAGCCCAACATCTGGCCCCGGACCCAAAGGAGCGGAAGGGCTCGTATGGCAGCAATCTGGACAAATGGTAGGACCGCTATGAGTAGGTGGCCGAGAAAAAGGGTCCTTTCAGGCCTCTCCCTTTTGGCCAGCGGCACTCCCAGGGCGCTCCCAAGACCTGTAAAGAGGAGCCACATGCCAAGCACGACCCCTATGACCAGTTCATTCCCGCCAAAGGAGGACATGACCTCACGGATCATGGCAAGCTGGACTGATACAGAAGAAATACCCAGGGCTAAAAGGCAAACCCAAAACCTTCTTTTCCTCATAGATACTTCACGTCCCGGGCCTAGGAGGCTGTCCGAGAATGGCTATTTTTCCCAATCTCTGCGTCAGGCTCAAATTATAATCCTCGAAATACTTCAATGTATTCCTGTGGTTAAAATTTTCGCCTTCCTTGATCTTGAAAAAAATATCTCATTCTCAGACAGCCTCCTAGGTTTCAAGCCTGGCGCGAAATTCCTCCAGGGCCTTTAAGAACTTGCGGCGTATGAAGACCTGTTTTTCCGAATTGATAAGCTTGTTGTATTCGTTGTATTCCGGGTGGGATTTTGAGAGTGTCACAGGCTTTTGCCTGATTTCGGCCTTAGTCGTTTTGAAAGCTTGCACCATTTCAAGGAGGGTATAATTTTCAACAGGGAAGCTGGTGAGCCATCCGAGCCTGCGCATCAATTCAAGGCGCACCTGATCTGCCAGAAAAAGGTGGATATCCATCACCATCAGTTGCTTTTTGTCTTCCAGATAATAGAATTTTGGTGCTTCCCCCAGCTCCAGTACGCCCATTACAAGTTCATAAAAAGCAAGGGCCGTACCCTCCCCTGGCTTGGCCAGAAAATAGAGAGTCTTGTCCGAAAGATCGGCTAGCCTGGTTTCAACGCCGTATGACTCGCCAAAGCGTTTGCGCCAAGCCCCGAAGGCCTTCTGCTCAATTACCTTGTTTCGGTATGCCGTGAGGTCTAATAGCCGGGTCATTCCGTCAGCTTCTAGTGTACGCCCGGCACGGGCGAAATGTGATGGGGTGAAAGTATCTTATAGTTGCTCCACTGTTGATAATATCCTTAACATGAACTGTTAAACTAACGCAAGGTCATCACTGTGAGTTGGAATCTGGCGGGAATTTTGAACTTTTGGGGCACCCATCTCTCCGAGCCGTAGGCTATACGAGCCAGAGGCCGGGTGAAGTCCCGCCGGCAGGACTTGAGACCCTTAGGCCGAGTATGAGCGCAAAGTTTGCGCCTGTCGGCTTGAACACATAGTGAGCCCGAGCCTGTGGATGGTCAATAAAGTTCATGCAAAGGAGTGAAAAGGGGTTATGCAAATGTTTCGGATAGGAATACTTTGTGAAGTCTGAGTGGTTAACTTGAAAAAACGAAAGGAGAAAGGGTGAATCCGGGATCGGGGTCGTTTTATCATCAAAAAATTTTTTTAGTTGT
>JAUWMM010000302.1 GCA_030613145.1 Desulfobacterales bacterium
CAAAAAAACGAAAAGATACTGGTTCTCCCACTACCAGGCCGAACTCCCGATCCGGCAAATCCGCCTCGGTTCCCTCCTCCATACCAAAGGGTACCACACACAGTGTCTTAATCGGGGCAGACATTCCAGGGACTGCCGGCATTGCAGTCTCGATTCCAATGTAATAGGACCTTTCAGTGCCGCTACGGATTCTTATTCCACGGCCCCGTCGGGCCAGCCCGTAATATACACCCCCGAAAGCGACTGCCAAATCGAGTGATCTGGAGGAAAGGACCTTTAACCCTTTTTTGCCCCCATTCCAACTTTCGACGACCTCTATTATCCTGCGCTTTAAAGGCTCGGCCTTCATAACCCCACCGTTGAAAAGAATTGCCGTGGGTCCTATGACCTCATCCGGAAGGTTGCCTTCATTTCTGTGCCTTTGAAGGAACCATGCAAGGTGCTTCATTACAGCAGGATCGGAGGCGTACGGAAGGCCAAGCTCTTTAAGCCCGGCATCATGCCTATTTCTGGGCCGGTCGGTCTCCGTGCACTTCGGAAAAAAGCCGTTCAAAACAATCGTTTCCGTTTCCTTGCGAGTCAACTCAGTGCTGATGGTACCACCGATGACCTGCCGTCCCTTTCCCAGGATGGTGACCGGATACGAGTCGCAATCACGATTTTCAAAGATTTGCTCTTTGGCCCGGCGGGCCGAGTGCAAGAGCCCTCGCATCTGCCAGTTGTCCAGTTTGATTCCTTCGCCAGCCAAACGATTTCGAATCGCATAGGCCAAAGCGAGATCGATGTTGTCTCCGCCCAGAAGGATGTGGTCGCCCACGGCTATCCGTTTAAGCTCAAGTTCCCCGTTGCTTTCCGATACAATGATCAGGCTGAAGTCTGTTGTTCCGCCGCCGATATCGCACACAAGGATTACATCTCCAACACCAACTTCACTTTGCCATGACTTGGGGGAGCTTTCTATCCAGGCATAAAAGGCTGCCTGTGGTTCTTCAAGGAGTGTAACGCGCGGTATGCCTGCCATTTCTGCGGCTCGTACTGTTAACTCCCGCGCTGTTGCATCAAACGAGGCCGGCACTGTCAAGAATATCTCTTGCGATTCCAGCAAGAAATCCGGGGCTCCTGCGGCAATCACGTGGTTCCATGCATGGCGAATGTGTTTTAGTAATCTGGATGAGGCCTCAATCGGAGAGATAAGGGGAACTTCTTCATGTGCACCCCATGGCAGTAGCGGGGCCGTCCGATCCGCACCGGAATAGCTGAGCCACGATTTGGATGACGCAATCACTCGATCAGGTACCTCAGCTCCCCTTTCCCCTGCAAAAGCACCTACCACAAACCTCTCCTCCTCTTGCCATGGGAGATTCAGGCTCCCTTCAGGAAGCTCTCCTGTAGCAAGCTGGTAAGAAAAAGAAGGTAACAGTTGTCGTTGTTCCACTGTGCCAGGGGCCACGACCTGTGGAACACGAAAAAGACGGATTACTGGGCCGTCGTCTGCCTGTTCAAATGTATCTGTATATGCGACTGCGCAGTTGGTTGTTCCCAGATCGATCCCGACGATATATCTTGATTGCATAGGAAGTTCCATTTTTCACCTTACCCCCACCCAAACCATCCACTCTTCAAGGCTTCCGGCTCACAGAGCCTATGCCTCGCAGAGGGTAGGGTAGGGGGAAGTAAGCTTGATTATTTACATTGGTTGCCCATTTTCTTGGTCTATCTGACCCATTTCCACTTCAGCAGGGGCTATGACTGTAAGGTTTTGTCCCTTGGGCTGCTCAGGAAGGTCTATTCGTGTAACCTTCCAGCCAGAGTGCTGGAGAATTCCCTCAAAGGGTGGTTGGCCTGTAATGTGCCCTGTGAGTCGAATTTCAGAAGGATCAAACCCTTCGGAGACCATAACGGGCTCCCCCTCCTTTTCTGACATGACCGGGGCAAGAGTGATATGTTCGTGCAGGGCATTTCTGCAGTCCTGGTGAATGTGGCGTACCGCAGCACCAATTTGAGCGTCCGGGTATCCCGTTATGTTTTCCTGGAAGAAATCGATTAATCTTCCCTTGTTTTGGAGTATAGACAGTATACGATACGCGCCGACATTGATTAGATCACCAGCGACAGTTTTTTTCGGTCTTTCTTGTTCTGCTGAGATCTCTGCCCCCATTCTCTTAGGCCCTCTTTCAGGAACGAGCGTACTGTCCTTGACCAACCTCCGGAGCAACAGTGAAAAGATCAGTGTCGCCGTCAAACCGGCCAGGAACAAGACAGATGGGATATAATGGTTTCCCATTGCGCGAAGTCTTTGCAACTCCGTCAGATGTGGCATCACCTCTTCTTGAGCTTCAGGGGGGATCGCAGCCACAGCCCTGTTTAGGTCGTTCAGTGTCGGATCGATATAGGATTTTGCGGCAAGATGGGCTCCTCCTGCCAAAGCCGACACGGTCAGCATGACAATCAAGAACATGGTTCCAATCATTCTCTTCATTTCAGCATTCCTCTCTTTGTCATTTTGTGTGCATGCCTGCAAGGCGTGTCAATACAATTTCCCTTTTCAACTGTTCCAACATCGATGGTTTCGTAAAAAGTCGGATTCAGTCAATGTGTCATTCCCGCCTGCCAACGCCTGAGACAATATTCAGCTTATGTGCTGGCATTTCCGGCAATGGCGGGCAGGTCGACCGCAGGGAGAAATCTTATGTTTTCAGCAAGTTATATCTCGGGGATTTCTCCCTGGCCCCCTTCGGTCTGAGCTCGGGGTCGAAGACAGACCGGGTTTTTCTCTCTGTGGCATGGTTCATCTGGGGTCGCCCCAGGGGGGGCGGGGCGGGCGCTTCGCTCGAAATGACAGGTAATTGAGAGTTTTTGCGAAACCGTCAACATTCCAGCCAGCTTAAAATCACTAAGTTTAACTCTTTGTCGGACCTTGTCAAACTTTTTTGGTCGAAAAAGCTTAGGCCTCGCCCAAAAATAACTTACCATTTTGGCACCCCAGCCCGCCAGAAAAACGGCGGATCTGCGACTTCAGGCTATCTTTGGCCGATACTCATTCCCTGGCCCAGACCTGGTCTATAGGCTTTAGTGAGCTAATTTTGCGGTTCCAACGGAAAACAAAGTATACCAGTCAGTCT
>JAUWMM010000147.1 GCA_030613145.1 Desulfobacterales bacterium
CTATGGCTATGAAGGTTAAAACCCAACGCAGACACTAGAAGCTATTTCAAAACTCTTTGACGACTCCATTTTGGCCATTATTGCTAAAAGTTCTTAGTGAAGTAAAGCGTTAAAAATTGTAACTGTTGGAGGGTGTTAGCCCGAGTTTTACAATTTTAGCGAAGCGAGCTTAGAACTTTCAAAAATGGACAAACAGACCAAGAAAAAGGGTTTTGAAACAGCTTCTAGGCGGATTGAGTGTAGCGAACCAAGCTCCGTTTAAGGATTGCGTGTGAATTTGGAAAAGTCAGGCTTTCTTTTTTCTAAGAAGGCATTTCGACCCTCCTGGCCTTCCTCTGTCATATAAAACAGCATGGTCGCATTGCCTGCCAATTCCTGAAGCCCCGCCTGACCATCGCAATCCGCATTCAATGCGGCTTTAAGGCATCGTAGGGCTATTGGACTGTTCATCAATATCTCCTTACACCATTTTACGGTTTCCTCCTCTAACTTTTCATAGGGAACCACATGATTGACCAGACCCATTTCCAGGGCCTGCCGGGCATTGTATTGTCTACACAAGAACCAGATCTCTCTGGCCTTTTTTTGACCCACTATTCTGGCCATGTAGCTGGAACCATATCCGCCGTCAAAAGAACCCACCCTGGCCCCGGTCTGTCCGAAAACCGCATTATCCGCCGCAATTGTCAGATCACACAGCATCTGCAAAACATTGCCTCCGCCAACTGCATATCCGGCAACCATGGCAATCACAGGCTTCGGCATGGTTCTGATCTGTCTCTGCAAGTCCAAGGCATTCAGCCGGTGAACACCCGTGTCATCCTTATACCCGGAATCACCCCGCACTCTCTGGTCACCGCCTGAGCAGAAAGCTTCTTTGCCCTTGCCTGTCAAGATAATCACGCCGATACTCGTATCCTCCCGGGCATCCCCTAAGGCAAGCTGGATTTCCTTAATTGTCAAGGGCCTAAAAGCATTCCTCACATCGGGACGGTTTATGGTTATCTTTGCGATCTCCTCTGCCTTTTCATATTCGATGTCTTGAAACTCCTGTACTTTGTTCCAGTTAATTACGCTCATGTAGATATCTCTCCTTCAAAAAATACGCCAGAGTCTTCCTGAATTCTTCAGGGGCCTCAAGGTGTGTATTATGTCCTGCTTCAGGTATCAGATGCACTTGAGAATCCTTGAGATAATCCTTTATTCGATAGACAATTTTCTTATACTTATCGTCCAAGTCGCCTGCAATCAACAAGACAGGCATATTAAGCTCATCAAGTTTATCCCATAAAGAGGGCTGCCTTCCAACACTTAGTTCACGGAGTACCTTTGCCATCCAAGCCGTATCGTTATTTTTTCTGACAGCCTTTATCATATTCAATCTTTCCGGATGCCTCTTTAACGTTCTAAAAAGATCTGCCTCATACCAGTTCTCTATGTACCGGGAGATGCCCACTTTCTCGATCTCTCTTGCCCTTTGGTGATCCAAGGCCAGCCTTTTATCTCTTTCTTTATCATCTTGGAGACCCGGGTTAACTCCTTCAAGCACAAGGGCTTTAAACCTTTCCGGATGTTTTGTTGCGGCATATAGCGCCACTCTTGCCCCCATTGAATACCCAACAAGAGCCCCGGATGCCAACTGTAATCGCTCCATGAGGCTCATAAGCCCCATGGCAACCAAATCAAATTCAAGGGGGTCGTCCAAGGTTCCGATCATCGATTTCCCATGCCCCGGAAGATCCGGCAAGATGCAATAATATTCATTCTCAAATTTTTTTGTAATTTCCAGCCAATCCAAGGATATGCCCATAAATCCGTGAAGAAAAATCAGGGGCGGCTGAAACCGATTCCCTTTGGTGATGTAATGCCAATGCAATTGAGCAGTCATCTGTTCATCGTAACCCTTCACCGCAGAGACCGCAAAGCTCGCAGAGAAACTATTCCTTTAAACCAAGAACTAACCTGCGTATGCCACTTTTAAGCACTTTGACATTAAAATTGATCAAAAGCCCCACCTTGCAGCCAGACAACTTCAGATAAGACAGAAGCTGAGCCTCGTGGATCGGCTCCAACCTCTCTACCGCCTTGAGTTCGATTATTACCTTTCCTCCCACCAAAAGATCGATTCGATAGCCACAGTCTACCTTTACACCTCGATATTTTACGGGCAGGGCCTTTTGTTGTTCCACTGTCAACCCTCGCTCAACCAATTCGAAGGCTAAACATGCTTCATAGGCTGATTCAAGCAGACCAGGACCGAGCTCCCTATGGACTGCTATCGCTGCCCCGATGACCGATTCTGTGATCCTATTTAACTGTTTTGTCATCTCTTTCCTCTGGGGTCTTTGCGGTCTCTGCGGTGAACGATGACTCAGCTATTGAAAAATTGTGATTCTATTTTCTCTGAAATCTTTTTCCACATCATTTCAAGCTCAACACGATTTCTCTCCCGCTCTGTGCGAACCTCAATAATGGAGGAAATACCCGAATCGATTGCTCTCTGATATGCCCTTCTAAACGATGACAGTGAGTCCGGACTTTCATAGGGGAGTCCGAACAATTCTGCCGCTTTATTGAATCTTAGGCCATGGGGGGTAGCAAAAAAGGTTTCAAAATACTCAGTTAATTGGGCCACGGGTAAAAATGAGAAAATGCCGCCACCATCATTGTTCAACACAACGAGCGTAAACGGCTCCTCTATCTTTTTTATCAATGCCAAAGAATTTATGTCATGCAAAACAGCCAAGTCCCCGACCAGCAGCGTTGTCGGGCGATTCAATCCTGAGGCAAATCCAATCGCAGATGCGATTGTCCCGTCAATGCCGTTTGCGCCACGATTACAACCAATGGCAAGATGTTTATCAGAGATAGCAGCAAAAGCATCCGCTTCGCGAACCGGTAAGCTATTGCTCAAGAATATGGCACTTTCATCAGCAACAGATTCAAAAATGATATGGGACAGAGCCCATTCGCTGATATCGTCCAATGCGGAAACAGAATCTCTGATGACGATGCGGCTGATCTCCTCTGCCTGGCGAAAGATGCCTGTGAGTAGCGAGGTATTCTTTTGTATTCCCTCTGACAATAGTAAGGCAAATCGTCCAGGATTTGTCTCAATCCTTTGCGTTACCCGAAACATCGGGTCCTGGCGAAAAGGATGATTATCTACGACTATATATTCTGCACGACTTTCTTCGATGTACTGATTCAAGGACTTAGATACCGGCATGCCTCCAATGTGTAATATCAGATCCGGTGAAAACTCTTTGCGGAATTTCTCCTTTCGAAGATAAAGGTCGTAGTGGGCAATGACGTTATGGGCGCTTTCTGAAGCTGAATTGACAAAACGGATTCCGGAATTAATGTCCGCCAATAGGGGCCACCCCAAATCAGATGCCAATCCTATGATGGCCCCCTTGTCTGTCCCCTCCGATAACTGACCCGCAATCAACAAGCCGTTCTTGGAGCAGCTAATCATTGTCCTTATCCGGTCAACATCTTCTACGGAAGTTGTTGATTGCGATGTGGCGTATGTGGTAAAGGGGCGGTTCATTTTTTTCCACGGATCCAGAACGGAAAGATACTTGTCCCAACACTGTTCTTCCTGGATGGATATCAAAGGCTCTCTAAATTGGCAGTTTATCTGCACCGGACCTGCCGGTCGATTGGCGGCACGATAAACAGCCTGGTCAACAGTGGTGAGCAAAAATGATGGGGAGATATCCGTATCAGGTGCAGGTAGGTCGAAATGCCATCGCAGGTAATCTCCGTAAATATTTACCTGATTGATCGTCTGCGGCGACCGCGTGTCCCTGAGTTCCACAGGCCGATCACTGCTTAATATCAAAAGCGGGACAGTGGATTGGCTGGCTTCGATCACCGCTGGGAAATAATTAGCCACTGCAGTGCCGGACGTACATATCAAGGCAGTGGGTCGACCTGTTGCTTTAGCGCAACCCGTGGCATAGAATGCCGCGCCACGCTCGTCCGTGTGAACAACAGTCCTTGCCCGAATATTTTCAGCAGCCGCAATGACTAGCGGAGTGGAACGGGAGCCGGGTGAAATACAGAAAGTCGTCACCCCACACCGAACCAGTTCTTCAATAATTAAGCTTGACCAAACGTGATTCAGGCCCATTTTTGAGTCTTAATAACAGAAAGGAGTATTGGAGTACTGGATATTGGGATGAACGGTCACTTTCACTCCTGGCTTCCGGAAAGAACCTTAAAGGCCGTAGACATCTTGTCTTCAATCTCTCTCCACTCCGATTCCGGGGTGGACCCTTTGACGATACCGGCACCCGTGAAAAGAGAAACAACCCTGTCAGTTACCAGTGAGGAGCGGATACCCACCGCCATTTCAGTTAATTCGTGAGATATGATTCCAATAGGACCAGCATACCATCCCCTGCTGAAAGGCTCCAGTTTTTCAATAAGACTTATTGCAGCAGATACAGGGCAACCTCCTACAGCCGCTGTCGGGTGCAGGCTGGAGACTATTTCTCCGATGGAAATGCCGTTTCCCAATACACCGGAGACCTTAGAGACCAAGTGCTGCACATTGGTCAGCGTCACAATCTCCGGTGGGCCGGGCAAGTCTATTTCTTTTGTTAATCGGTGAAATTTTGCAATCAAATCATCTGTGACGAATTTCTGTTCCGATAACTCTTTTTGGTTTTGCAATAGCCATGCACGTCGATGTTTGTCCTCATACGGATCAGCCCCCCGAGCAACACTACCGGACACTGCTTCGCTAATCAGCCGATTTCCCTTAATTTTTAATAGACGCTCCGGTGTGGCACCCAAGAATGCCGTGCCCTGCCTAGGTTGAAACAGAAAAAAATAACAACGGTCATTGGCGCTTTTGAGCCCATGCACATAATCAACAGCTTCAACAGCTTCCTTAAATATAATGTCAGTTCGTCTGGCAAGAACCACTTTGTCTATTTTGCCATTATCTATTTTCTGAAGGGATGTTTCGATATTATTCTTCCAGCCTGCGTAATCCGGGTGATCAATCCTTGTGATGACTTCCGGAAACTGATTCCGTATCGGAGATAGATCCTTTGCTTTAGCCTTTTCAAAAGATTCTAATATTCTGGCAACGATGTCGTTATCGTCTTCGTCATCTTCAAACAGCACGCCAACAGAGACAAAGTATTCTGTGTTCTTTCGAAGCATCACGACTTGAGGGAGGAAGAACCAGAAGGGCGGAAAATCTTCCCATCTTCTGTCCTGTTTATCCTGGGGGAAAAAGCAGCTGCCTCCAAAAAATCTTAAAAGTTCTTTTTGCGGATGCTTGTCAAGGATACCTGATAATTTATCAAAAGCAGTCGAGATACGGGCGGGATCATTTTCGCTGACAGTCATAAGAGCGCCGAATCCGCCAATTTCCAAACTCCCGTTCCTATCATACCAGTAAAGGCGCGGATAAACGGAATGACTTTTAAGCCACTGCAGGATATCTACCGGAGGTACTTTACAGGTAACCATCAAAGGAAGTGGTCCGGCTTGCCGGATCGCACTTCTAATGGCCGGCAAAAAACGATGCACCTGGTTTTTTATATCTTCATGGTCAGTTATTTTAGACCCAACTTTCACCTTTTTCCTCAATTCCAACAAAATCCGGTATCACAACGTAGGATCCAAGCCATCCCAGCACTTCAAGCAGAGATCCTCTACGGG
>JAUWMM010000134.1 GCA_030613145.1 Desulfobacterales bacterium
TCGCCCTTCTGTTTTACTAAGTCAGCTTCCGTCTGTCCTGCCCCGGGGCGTGAGGTCTTGAAATCAACAATCCACCAACCGTCTCCGTCTTGCTTAACAAAGTCAAGAATACCCGTCAGGATCACGCCCGGCAGGCTCACGGCCTCTAAGGCGTATTCGCTTTCCCCATAAGGACTTGTGCGGTCAAGTAGCCATTGAAAAAAGGGCTCTTTCTGGCAGGCCGTTACATCATTTGCAATCTCTTGCGCGACAGCTGTGGCCGTGTCCGGGTTCATCCCCTCGGCTGCAAGGGCTGTTGCGCTTCTTTCAGTTTCCGGGAGCTCTCCGTGGTGCCAGAGAGTCTCAATGAGCCGCGGGGTTATGGTGCCTCTAATAGCAGCATGCTCAGCCGTCTCGGTCTCGCCCTCACCCACTCCCAAACCCTCCCCCTTGCTAACCAGGTCTGGGCCAGGGGGGGAGGGCGAAGAATCCGCAAGTTCGGAAGGCGTTTCAATGCGATAAGGAAGTGGCTGGGCCTCAAAGGGCACAGGGTCGGGCAGAGGCTGGATCTCCTTACCCTTTTCGTCGGCAACTCTTGGACCGGCCGGATTATAGAAGGTGGAAATCAGCTGCCCATCATGAGTGGTTGCGTGTGTCAGCACCAAGGCTAACGGGGAGTCCTTGGGGGTTTTCAGGCCGCATTTCGAATTTGTTGCCACGCCGCTTAATAAAAGCCCCTTCCTGGCACGTGTTGTACCTACGTAAAGGAGCCGCTTGGCCTCTCCCACTTTGCGACCATTGGCCAGGCGCTTTAGTAGACGATAGCCAGGCTCGGGGTCACCCAGCCTCCTGTCAGGCCCCATGGCAATAAGTGGGAGTCCCGGCGGCTCTGAAGATCGTTCCAACAGATAGGGTGGGTGTTGACCGACAGCGAGTGGTCGCCAATCGAGAAAGGGAAGAAAGACCACATCAAACTCAAGTCCTTTTGCCGCATGTACGGTCATCAGGTCTACCGGAGTACCAGCAGCATCCGGAGACTCGGGGGCATAGAGGGTCTCGAGGGCCAAATCAAGACGCAACAGGGTTTCCTCGGGGATACCTGTTTCAATTGACTCCAGTACCTCAAGGAACAAACGGCAGTTGGCAACACCCTCAGCACCAAACCTGGCAGCCACTCTTGCGGGTCCATCAAGAGCCATCCATACATCTCGAACCACTTTGGCCAGGGGATCTCTCCCCACCCGCCGGCGGGCCAGGTCCAGTTCCTGCTGTATGCGCTCTATCTCTGGATATTGTTCGGCGGCAAGTTTTAGCTTGCGGGACCAGGCAACAGGAGGCATCCGGGCAATCTTGAGCAATAATGTGGTATCTACCCACGCCCAGGGAGACCGCACAAGAGACGCCCAGGCAAGATCATCATGTGGCCGGCACAGGGCAGTCGTCATCTGGTATAGATGCACGACCTCGGGTTGTTCCGCCACCTTCAGCCCTTCCTTTACTCGTACAGCCAAGCCGGTTTTGCGTAGAGCCTTCAGGTAAAGGGGCAGGCGATTTCGGGTAAAGAGTAGTATCCCGACGCTTGCACCGGGCGATCCTTCAAATAAGATGTAATTAACAGTTTGGGCCAACCACTGGGCCTCTGCCTCTGCCGGGGAAGAAACCCGGTTGTCTTTAAAGAAGATATTCAGGGATACGGAACCGATTTGCGCCTTTTCTTGGAGCCTAAGGTGTGCCGTTGACGGCTGGAAAGGGACTTCATCAAAGGCGGCCTCGGGGTTCGCCATTACGGTACGGCTAAAAAGCTGGTTTGTCCAAGTAACAAGCGGGGGTTGTGAACGAAAATTGGCTTCAAGCCGTATGTTGGTCACCGGCAGAAGCCCCCGGCCTGAAACAGGTATACCCTTTCTTGCTTCCAGGAAGAGCCTAACCTCGGCCTTTCTAAAGGCATACACTGACTGTTTGGGATCTCCAACCAGAAATATCGTGCGACCGTCACCATGGGCCCACCCGGCACAGAGACCCTGGATGAACGTCCACTGGCTGCGACTGGTGTCCTGAAATTCATCTACAAGGATGTGCTGAATACGATGGTCCAGAAAAAGCTGGAGATCGCTCACGGCATCTTCGCCTACGGTTTTTAAGGCAGCCTGTTCCAGTCCCACGAAGTCAAGGATATGCTGTTGCCGACATCTTTTTTCGTATGTAGTGATTGCCTGGGCCACCAGTATGATCAGATCAGCCAAGGCTCCAATATCCGTAAAGGACTGATCTTGGTCAGGGAGATCTTTCAAGTCGCAAAGCAAACGGCCCGGCTCTGCGGGAAGGCCTGTTACCTGTTGCCCCCATGGTCCCTTGGCAAATCCCTTGTAAAAGCCTCCCATAGCAGGGCCGGTCTTTTGGCGGGGCCTCCCATCCTTAGTAGTTAATGCATCGGCTATTGCTTTCCAGGCGGACAGGTCCGTCCATGCCGTTCCAGGGAGGGCCTCAGGGAGGATCGCCGCATTAGGGGCGCTCTTTTCTTTAAGGTGACGCCAAAAGGCATTCCAATTTTGACCTAGTGTTGTAGCCCTGAAGATCTCGGAAGCATCCTCGAGAAAACCTTCTACTACACCCCCCATACGTCTGGTGAGAGCCGCCTCAAAGTCGTCCAGGTTGGGATAAACCCTGAGGGCCTTAACCAGGTCGGAAAAGAGGTCTCTCTTTCTTATAAGGTCTTTTATCTCATCTACAAGGGCAGGCAGGCGGTTGTTCAGACGCAGAAGCCGAGCTTCAAACGCCCTGCGTTCAGCGGCTCCTTCAGGCATGGAGAGAACATCCCTGATCATCTCCCGAATCGATTCATCCAGAACAAGACCCTGCTCTTCTTCTTCAATTACCACGCTTTCCGGCGAAACTTCGGCCTCCAGGGGCGCCCGTTTTACTATGGTGTAGCAGAAACCATGAAAGGTCGTCACCTGGAGTCCTTCAGGGGAAAGCAAAAGGAAGCGATGCGCTTCGTGGTGTTTAAGGGCCTCTTTTGCGCTTTCCAATAAACTCGCCTCAAGGTCATCGGCAGGATCGAGCCCGGAGGATGCCTTTTGTAAAAGCCCTGCGATGCGGGCTTTCATCTCGCCCGCTGCCTTGTTCGTAAAGGTAAGGGCCAAAATCTCATTGGGATGCCTGGCACAGCTTAATAGCTTTAAGAACCGGGC
The DNA here is from genome assembly GCA_030613145.1 of Desulfobacterales bacterium. Taxonomy (GTDB): domain Bacteria; phylum Desulfobacterota; class Desulfobacteria; order Desulfobacterales. Next base: position 3,171 of record JAUWMM010000134.1, read on the forward strand.
CACAAGAAGCATGGTCTTGCCGGAACCCGCCGGTGCCTCCACATGATGGCTACGGGTAATATCAATGGCAAGCTTTCTGGCCTCGTTGTCCGCGGGTAGGTTCATACCTTTATCTAAGCGGTTCGACAATAACCTTGGTTGCCTCTTGTGCCTCAGCCACCACCTGAAAGCCCTTGCTCGTTTCTGACAGACTCAGCCGATGTGTGATCATTTTTCTTACATTTATGCGACCCGCACGAATTAACTCCATAGCCGTCATATGATCTGCGGGGCTTCCGGCATACGAGGTAGTAAGTGTTATGTCGTTTCGAAAGAACAGCTCATTCACAGAGACTGGAAGAGTTACGCCCGGATCTGTTGGCGCAAAAAACAGTACCGTCCCTCCACGTTCCACCGATTCAAGGGCTTGTATGTTGGCCGACTTTGCCCCGGTGCATACCAGGACCTTATCTGCAAGCCAGCCATCGTTAACACTGCGCAGTTCAGATGGAATGTCCTTGCCGGCGTGAATGGCGGCATCGGCCCCAAAGGCTTTAGCCGTCTTCAGGCGAGCATCACTGATGTCAGTGGCTACCACCCGGCCGGCACCCAGAGAGCGGGCAAGTTGTATGTGTAACAGGCCTGCAATCCCGCTGCCAATCACAAGCACTGTCTCACCCGGCCGCAGCCCTGCAATCCTTTGGCCGCGCAGCACACAGGCCAGAGGCTCTGTAAACGTGGCCTCTTCAAAGGAGACCTCGTCTGGAATCGGATACACACCATAGGCTACATTGATAGCCGGCAGCCTAACATATTCGGCAAAGCCGCCCGGTTCGAAATTCGTGCTGCGTAGTGTATCACAGACCGTATGATGCCCGCTGAGACAGTAACGGCAAGTGTTGCAGGGGACATGGTGGGATGCGACAATACGGTCCCCCTTCTTGTAGCGACCAACCCCCTCTCCCACCTCAACAACTTCTCCGGCAATTTCGTGGCCAAGGACCAAGGGTGCCCTCTTGACCCGATACCACTCCATCACATCGCTGCCGCAGATGCCACTCGCCTCTATCCGAACGAGCAGTTCACCCGGACCTATCCTGGGAATGGGCATCTCCTCTATCCGGATATCCCTGTTATTGTAATACATGGCAACTCGCATGTTTCGTGTCCTCCGGATCACCTGTAATGAATTTTTCCTATAGGGGTTTGTCTATCCCGGAAAATCCGGATGTGTCAAGTGAACATCGCAACCCCAAATATCTTACACCACTGAACAACCCTCGTCTATAAGACGAGGGGTTCTATGTCGGGTTGATTAAAATCAACTGTTTTTGTCATGCCGGACTCGATCCGGCATCAAGAAGTCCCAAGAATCTTATTCCCTGGATTCCGGCTCTTTGGCCGGAATGACAAGTCGCTTGGCGACAACGTAAAACTTGCTTCGCCTGAAGGCGAGGGGTTTCAACCATCCCCGAGAGGGACACTAATGACATTTTCTGCGCACATAATGACAATTTTTGTAACATTCTGATGAACCATGCCCCCTTTGTTAATTGGCATAACCATTTGAAAATTTAAGCAATAAACCAGAATAGCGATTTTGGCATGAATATTGAGTAAATCAGAGCATAAGGCTCCGTTCTGTTTTTAGTACCTAAGTTGTGAAATTCGTGTTTTTTCAGGTACAAAATTTAAAAAATAATCACGAAAGCACGAAACGACGAAAGCACGAAAGAGAAAAAGAACGAAAAAGACCAAAGCACAAATATATGCAATGCGCCGAAAATTCAATGTGAGAAACTTTGGCAATGTGTCATTGGGATTTGACTCGACATTTGGTTTTAGTATTTGACATTGCTGCTTTTTGTGTTTTCGTACTTTCGTGTTTTCGTGATAAATTTTTTTGGTTTCGGTTTGTCCGGGTTAGGTTTTGTTCCTTAATAAATTTGCATGGAGGTGACCAAAATGAAAAATAGACATTTTGCGAGTAGCCTCATGGTTGTGGTCTTTGCCATTGTTGCTTTGGTGGTGGTAGGCTGTAACGATATCAATGGAGGCGGCTGGATTAAAAAGAGTAACGGGAAAAAAGCAAATTTCGGTTTCAATTTTAAATGTAAGGGTGAAGGTCTTGGAAATGCGGAGGCATCCGGCCAGCTGCAATTCAACGACCACGAAACGGGCGTCAAGTTTCACGGCGTGGTTGATTCAGTGCCTGAAAATACTTGTGGTGGCGCTGCAAAGGCACTTGAGGGCCACTATCTTGGTTCCTACACTCCACAACCACGAAAACTCGGTAAAGGAGGTAGGTTTGTAATTTATCTGGCGGCCAAGGACAAGGGTGAATCAGGCCCCTCGAAAGGTGATTCTTTCGAACTTAGCCTAACAGGCGGCATCTATGATGGTTACTCACTACATGGCACCTTGGAAGGTGGTAACATTCAAGCTCCCGGAGCTGAAATAGTTGAATAAGAACAGTTGGTTAGTTTATACCTGAAAGGCAGGGTCAGAAACGGCCCTGCCTTTTTCTTGTCTGTTTTATAGAACCCCCTCCGGTTTCATCCTGCAAGACATGGCTTGCGGGCCGCTGTTGTCTCATCCAGCCTTCTTACCTTGCAGCTTTTTGGTGCATCGTGCAGCAGGTCCGGGGTTTCCCTTGCCTCATTAACTATCGCCTTGAATGCTTCAACAAACTGATCGATCTCTTCTTTGGACTCTGTCTCAGTTGGCTCCACCATGATCGCACCGTGTACGACCAGCGGGAAATAAACGGTGGGCGGATGAAATCCATAATCCATAA